>CAZOQY010000195.1:0-4835 GCA_964581835.1 uncultured Streptomycetaceae bacterium
CTACGCCGTCGTCTACACCGTGGTGCTGAAGCCGCTGACGCCGCAGAACATCGTGATCGGCGGCGCTTCCGGCGCGATGCCGCCGGTGCTGGGCTGGACCGCGGTCACCGGCGAGATCGCGCCCGACGCGCTGCTGCTGTTCCTCATCATCTTCGCCTGGACGGCGCCGCTCTTCTGGGCGCTCGCCCTCTACAAGAAGCAGGAGTACGCCAAGGCCGGGGTGCCGATGCTGCCGGTGACGCACGGCGACAAGTTCACGCGGCTGCACGTGCTGCTCTATACCGTGATCCTGACGGCGGTTTCTCTGATGCCGTTCGTGACCCGCATGAGCGGCGCGATCTACCTCGCCTCCGTCGTGGTGCTCGACGCGGTGTTCCTGTGGTACGCGGCGCGCATCTACGTCGCCTACAGCGACCGGCTCGCCCAGCGCACGTTCCGTTATTCCATCGCCTACCTGACGCTGCTGTTCGCGGCGCTGCTGGTCGATCACTATTTCCGCGTGCCGCTGTAGCGGCCGCCGCGGTCCCGCCGATGAGGTTATTCCTGGTCACGATGCTCGCGGCGCTGCTGGCCGGCTGCGGCGCCGCGCCCGAAGCGCCGAAGTTCAAGCTGACCGACGTGACCGGCGTCGGCTTCGGGCGGGAACTCAACCTCACCGACCACAACGGCAAGCCGCGCACGCTGGCCGACTTCCGCGGCAAGGTGGTGACGGTGTTCTTCGGTTTCACGCACTGTCCCGACGCCTGCCCGACGACGCTGGCCGAGATGGCGCTGGTGGCGAAGGAACTGGGCCCCGACGCCGACAAGCTGCAGGTGCTGTTCGTCACGGTCGACCCGGAGCGCGACACGCCGCAGGTGCTCAGGCAATACGTGCCCTCGTTCAACCCCGCCTTCCTCGGGCTCTACGGGGATGCCGCGGCAACCGGCGCGGCGGCCAAGGAATTCAAGGTGTTCTACCAGAAGCAGCCGGTGAAGGGGGGCAGCTACAGCGTGGACCACGGCGCGGGCACGTTCATCCTCGACCGCCAGGGCCGGTTGCGCCTGTTCGCGCAGTACGGGCAGGGCGCCCCGGCGCTGCTGCACGACATACGCATCCTGCTGAAGCAGCCGTAGCAATGAAAAAGCCGCGGCAGCGCCGCGGCTTTTTTTCCGGCGGGCCGGATCAGCCGGCCCGAATTACCCGACCGCCTGCATGACGCCTTTCATCTTCGCAAGCGCCTTCGTCTCGATCTGGCGGATGCGCTCGGCGGACACGCCGAATTCCGCCGCGAGATCGTGCAGCGTCGCGGGTTCCTTTTCGGCGAGCCAGCGCGCCTCGATGATGCGGCGGCTGCGCGCGTCGAGGCCGGCGATCGCCCGCTCGAGCCCGCCCGTCCTCAGGCGCTCGGTCTCCTCGTGTTCGAGGAGGCGGCCGGGCTCGGCATTTTCCGCGGCCAGATAGGCGATCGGCGCGAACGACTCTTCATCCTCGTCGCCCGCGGGATCGATCGCGACGTCGCGGCCGGTCAGCCGCGTCTCCATCTCGACCACTTCTTCGGGCTTCACGCCGAGTTGCCGGGCCATCGTCTTGACGTCCTCGGTGCCGAGACCGTTGAAGCTCTGCTTGAGGCTGCGCAGGTTGAAGAACAGCTTGCGCTGCGCCTTGGTGGTGGCGACTTTCACGATGCGCCAGTTGCGCAGGATGAACTCGTGCATCTCGGCGCGGATCCAGTGCACGGCGAACGAGACCAGTCGCACGCCGCGCTCGGGATCGTAGCGCTTGACCGCCTTCATGAGCCCGATGTTGCCTTCCTGGATCAGGTCGGCCTGCGGCAGGCCGTAGCCGAGGTAGCCGCGCGAGAGCGCGACGACCACGCGCAGGTGCGAGACCACCAGTTCCCGCGCCGCCTCGAGGTCGCCCGTGTCGCGGTAGCGGCGGGCGAACGAAATCTCCTGCTCCGGGGTGAGCAGCGGGAAGCGGTTGACCGCCTGGACGTAGGTTTCCAGGCTGCCGGTGGCCGACAGGACGGGCAAGGCGATGTTCATGGAACCGTTCATTGAACCCCCTTTATATGCCATTAAGTCTAGCACTCTTGATATGGGAGTGCCAGAACCGGGGAAAGTTCCATCACGTCAGTAGGTTAGGGAACATTATCTTACCCAAAACAGGCGTGAAATCAGGTACTTTTAGGGGTTTCGCCGGGCGGCGAAACCCCTATCGGGGCTCGATTCCCGCGAGGTGCTGGTTGACCGAAAGCCACGACCCGAACCAGCCCAGGCCGGCCGAGAAGGCGAGCAGGGACAGGCTGTCCTCGGGGCCGAGGTGCTGCAGCTCGAAGCGGGCGGCATAGAGCTGCGCCAGCTCGGCGAGCGCCCCGTTCAGCAGCCCGATGCCGGCCCAGATGATGACCCAGGCCGCGACGCCGCCCGCCAGCCCCTGCAGCGCACCGAAGTAGAGGAAGGGCCGGCGGATGAAGGGGTCGGTCGCGCCGATCAGCTTGGAGACCTCGATTTCCTCGCGGCGCGTGAGGATCTGCAGCCGGATGGTGTTGAAGGTCACGGCCACCAGCGCGAAAGCGAACAGCGTCGCCAGCAGCCAGACCGCCAGGCGCGCGAGCTTCAACCCCGCCTCCAGGCGCCGCGCCCACGCCGTGTCGAGCTGCACGTGCGTGACCCTGGGCCAGGCGCGCACCTCGTCGCGCAGCTTCTCGAGCGCTTCGGTCTGCGTGTCCCGCGGCATCACCACGAAGGCATCGGGCAGCGGGTTCTGCTGCAGGCTGTCCACGACATCGGCGAGCCCGCTGCCGGCTTTCAGCTCCTTCAACGCCTGCTCGCGCGGCACGAAGCGCGCTTCGCGAACGCCCGCGTGGTTTTTCAGCCGCGCGCCGATCCTGTCGGCATCGGCGCGGCTGGCGTCGAGCGCGAGGAACACCGAGAGCTGGGGGTCGGAGGCGAGCGTGTGCGCGAGACCCTGCAGGTTGACGAGGGCGACGTAGAGCCCGACCGGCAGCGCCAGCGCGATGCCGATCACGCCCACGTTGAGCAGCGTCACGACCGGCGTGCGCGCGAGGCGGGCGAGCGTCACGCGCAGCGCGTCGAGATGGTGCCAGATCCAGGCCGTCACGCGATTCGCCCCTCTTTCAGCGCGACGACGCGCGGCTTCAGGCGCGCGGCGAGCGCTTCGTCGTGGGTAGCGATGACCACGGTGACGCCGACCTGGTTGAACGAGCGGAACAGCTCGCCCAGCTCGGCGGCGTAGGCGGCATCGAGGTTGCCGGTCGGCTCGTCGGCGACCAGGATGGCGGGGCGGTGCACGATGGCGCGAGCGATCGCGAGCCGTTGCTGCTCGCCGCCGGAGAGCGCGACCGGGAGGGCCTTTTCCTTGGCGAGCAGGCCGACCTTGTCCAGCGCCGCGCGCACGCGCCGGGCGGCCTCGCGCCGGTCGAAGCCGGTGATGGCGAGCGGCAGCATCACGTTGTCGAACGCGTTGCGGTCGAACAGCAGCTTCTGGTCCTGGAAGATCAACCCGAAGTTGCGGCGCAGGAATGGCACGGCGCGCGCCCGCAGCGCCCCTGCGTTCTGGCCGTTGACGATGACGCTGCCGCTGGAGGGCCGCTCGATCGCCGCCGCGATTTTCAGCAGCGTGCTCTTGCCGGCGCCGGAGTGGCCGGTGATGAACACCATCTCGCCGGTCTCGATCGTGAGCGTGACCCCTCGCAGGGCCTCCAGCCCGCTGGGGTAACGCTTGGTGACCTGGCTGAAGGAAATCATGGAGTTAGCGAGCGTGGCCGTGTTAGTGAGCGCTCACCGGGGCAGGCAGGATGCGTCAGTCGAAGAGCGCCGCGACGAATTCGTCGGCATCGAACGGCCGCAGGTCGTCCAGGCCTTCGCCGACGCCGATGAAACGCACCGGAATCGGCTTTTCACGGGAGATAGCAGCAATCACGCCGCCCTTGGCGGTGCCGTCCAACTTGGTCAGCACGAGTCCCGTCACGCCGAGCGCGTCGTCGAAGGCTTTCATCTGTGCGAGCGCGTTCTGGCCGGTATTGGCGTCGAGCACCAGCAGCACTTCGTGCGGCGCGCCGGGGGCGGCCTTGGCGATCACGCGCTTCACCTTCCGGATCTCTTCCATGAGATGCAGCTGGGTCGGCAGCCGCCCCGCGGTGTCGGCCAGCACCACGTCGATGCCGCGGGCCGTCGCCGCGTTCACCGCGTCGTAGATCACCGCCGCCGCGTCTCCCGATTGCTGGGTGATCACCGCGACGTTGTTGCGCTCGCCCCAGGCAACGAGCTGCTCGCGCGCCGCCGCGCGAAAGGTATCGCCGGCGGCAAGCAGCACGGATTTGCCGCGGCTCTGATAGTAATGGGCGAGCTTGCCGATCGAAGTGGTCTTGCCGCTGCCGTTGACGCCGGCCAGCATGATCACGAACGGGCGGTGGGCTTCCACCTCGAGCGGCACCGCGACCGGCGCGAGCAGCTGGCACAACTCCGCCTGCAGGGCCTGCTTCAGCTGTGCCGAGTCGGCGATGCTGTCGCGGCGCGCGCGGCGGCGCAGCTCGGTCATCAGGTGGGCGGTCGCCGCCACCCCGACGTCCGCCGTGATCAGCGCCGTTTCGAGTTCCTCGTAGAACGCCTCGTCGATCGGGCGCGCCACGCCGAACAGGCCCGCCAGCCGCCCGCCCAGTTGCTCGCGCGTCTTGGACAGGCCATCGCGCAGGCGCGCGAGCCAGTTGCCGCCTTCACCGGACGATTTGAGGAAACTTAACAAGGGCCGCGCAGTCTAGAGAGGCGGATAGGAAACGGGCGGGCCGGCCGGGCGTCGAAAAGTCAGGTATCCGGCCCGCAAAGTGGATACA
>CAZOQY010000195.1:4935-6293 GCA_964581835.1 uncultured Streptomycetaceae bacterium
GGGCGGGCCGGCCGGGCGTCGAAAAGTCAGGTATCCGGCCCGCAAAGTGGATACAATTCTAGCCCGAAATCCCCCTCGACCGCAGCACGAACCCGTGAAACTTTCCGGCTATCTCGCCTGCCTGTGGCTTGCCCTGACGGCGGCCGCGGGCGCGTGCCTGGCGGCGGACGACACCGCCGAGCACCAGCTCGCCAACGGCCTGCGCATCATCGTGAAACCCGACCGCCGCGCGCCGGTGGCGGTGGTGATGGCCTGGTACCGCGTCGGCAGCATCGACGAGGTCAACGGCCAGACCGGCGTGGCGCACGTGCTCGAGCACATGATGTTCAAGGGCACCACCACCACGCCGGCGGGGGAGTACTCGCGGCTCATCGCCGCGGCGGGCGGGCGCGACAATGCGTTCACCGCCAACGATTTCACCGGGTATTTCGCGATGCTGCAGAAATCCCGGCTCGAGCTCGCGCTGAAGCTCGAGGCCGACCGCATGGCCAACCTGACGCTCGCGCCCGAGGAGTTCGCCAAGGAGATCAGGGTGGTGATGGAAGAGCGGCGGCTGCGCACCGACGATCGGCCGCGCGCGCTGGTCTACGAGCAGTTGATGGCCACGGCGCTGACCGCCCATCCCTACCGCAATCCCATCATCGGCTGGATGAACGACCTGGAGAACATGCGGGTCGAGGACACACGCGAGTTCTACCGGCAATGGTATGCGCCCGGCAACGTGGTGCTGGTGGTGGTGGGCGACGTCGAGCCGAAGGAGGTATTCGCTCTCGCCGGCAAGTACTTCGGCGGCCTGCCGGCGCGCGATCTGCCGGTGCGCAAGCCGCAGGACGAGCCGGCGCAACTGGGCGTGAAGCGCATCGTCGTCAAGGCGCCCGCGGAACTGCCGTACGTGATGATGACGTTCCGCGTCCCGGCGCTGCGCGACCCGGCGCGCGACCAGGAGCCGTATGCGCTGTCCATGCTGGCCGCGGTGCTGAGCGGCAACGAGTCCGCGCGCCTGAACCGCAGCCTCGTGCGCGAGCAGCAGGTGGCGAGCGCGGCGTCCGCGAGCTATGACGGCATCGCGCGCGGCCCGGAATTCTTCTACCTGAGCGCGACGCCGACCGCCGGCAGGACCGCCGCCGACGTCGAGCAGGCCCTGAGACGCGAGATGGCGCGGATCATCGACGAGGGCGTGACGGAAGAGGAATTGAACCGGGTGAAGGCGCAGTACATCGCCGCCGAGGTCTTCCAGCGCGATTCGATGTTCTTCCAGGCGCGCGTGATCGGCGTCCTGGAAATGACCGGCCTGTCGCACCGCACGATGGACCTGCAGTTGAAAAAACAGCGGGAATTAACGCCCGAGCCTGTGCCCG
>CAZOQY010000196.1:0-6282 GCA_964581835.1 uncultured Streptomycetaceae bacterium
CCGGACGTGATCATGGTGGGGGAAATGCGGGACAAGGAGACGGTGTCGACCGGCATCGAAGCTTCGCTGACGGGCCACCTGGTGTTCGCGACGCTGCATACCAACAGCGCCCCGGAATCCATCATCCGCCTGCTCGACATGGGAATGGATCCCTTCAACTTCGCCGACGCGCTGCTGGGCATTCTGGCCCAGCGTCTCGCGCGGCGGCTGTGCAAGTGCAAGGAACCGCACGTTGCGACGCCGGAGGAGCTGTCCGCACTGATCGACGAGTACAGCGCCGAGCTCGTCAATACGGAGTCGTGGGGAGCGGTCGTCGACGAGGCTTCCGGCGAAGCAAAAAGGCTGACGGGCGATGCCGAGGCGAAGCGCAGGGAAATCGTCCAGAAGAAGAAGGCGGAGCTGCTCGAACAGTGGACGAAGGAATTCGGCAACGAGAAGGGCGAGCTGATTCTCCATACCGCGAAGGGGTGCGAAGTCTGCGGCAACACCGGCTACAAGGGCCGGCTGGGCCTGCACGAGCTGCTGATCGGCTCGGACAAGATCAAGAAGGACATCCAGAATCACGCGCGGGTGGCCAAGATGTTCGCGACCTGCATGGACGACGGCATGCGCACGCTGAAGCAGGACGGCATCGAGAAGGTGCTGCAGGGGATCACCGACATGCTGCAGGTCCGCGCGGTGTGTATCAAGTAGCGCCCGGCATGAACGACCCCGGTCGCCCCCGCGGCGGGGGCGACCTGCTCAAGCGTCTCGAGCAGCTCAACCACATCGGCATTGCCCTCTCGCAGGAGAGGGACATCACCAAGCTGCTCGAGGCCATCCTCGTCGCCGCCAAGGACGTCACCCACGCCGACGGCGGTACGCTCTACCGGATGACCGAGGACAAGGCGCTCAAGTTCGAGATCATCCGCAACGACACGCTCGGCATCGCGATGGGCGGCACCACCGGCGTCGAGATCCCGTTCTACCCGATCTACCTGTTCGACAAGGACGGCGTCCCGGTAAAAACCATGGTGGCCGCCTACGCGGTGCACCACGACCGTTCGGTCAACATCGCCGATGCCTACACCGCCGAAGGCTTCGATTTCACCGGCACCCAGAATTTCGACAAGAAGACCGGCTACCGCTCGCGTTCGTTCCTGACCGTGCCGATGAAGGACCACGAGGGCGAGATCATCGGCGTGCTGCAACTCATCAATTCCAAGGATCCGGCGACCGGAGAAGTGGTCGCTTTTTCCGACGCCGACCAGCACCTGGCCGAGTCCCTCGCCTCGCAGGCGGCGATCGCGCTCACCAACCGCCTGCTGATCAACCATCTCGAGAACCTGTTCGAATCCTTCATCGGGCTCATCAACGCCGCCATCGACGACAAGTCACCCTACACGGGCGGTCATTGCCAGCGCGTGCCGATGCTCACCATGATGCTGGCGCAGGCGGCCAGCGACTGCAAGGTCGGCCCGCTCAGGCATTTCGCCATGACCGAGCGCGACCGCTACGAGTTGAAGATCGCCGGCCTCCTGCACGACTGCGGCAAGGTGACAACCCCGGTGCACGTGGTGGACAAGGCGACCAAGCTGCAGACCATCTTCGACCGCATCGCGTTGATCGATACGCGCTTCGAGGTGGTGAAGCGGGACGCCGAGATCGCGCTGCTGCGACAGCGGCTCGCGCAGCTGGACAAGGGCGGGCCCGGCGGCGCGCTGGACGGGGAGATCCAGTCGCAGCTGAAGCGTATCGAGGACGACCGGGCGTTCCTGCGGCATGCCAATATCGGCGGCGAAGCCATGAAGGACGAGGACGTCGCCCGGGTGCAGGAAATAACCCGGCGTTACCGCTGGCGCAATACCGAGGGCGAAAGCGGGGATTTTCTGAGCCAGGAAGAGCTGGGCAACCTGACCATCCGCTACGGCACGCTGACGCCGCAGGAGCGGCAGATCATCAACCATCACATCGAGGTCACCATCCAGATGCTGGAGGCGCTGCCGTGGCCCAAGCACCTGAAGAACGTGCCCGAGTATGCCGGCGGGCACCACGAGCGCATGGACGGCAAGGGTTACCCGCGCGGACTGACGCGCGAGCAGATGTCGATCCAGGCGCGCTGCATGGGCATCGCCGACATTTTCGAGGCGCTGACCGCCAAGGACCGTCCCTACAAGAAGGGCAAGACGCTTACCGAGTCGCTGGCGATACTCGGCAAGTTCAAGCAGAACGGGCACATCGACCCGGATCTCTTCGACATATTCATGTGGGAGAAAGTGTACGAGAAGTACGCGGTCCAGTTCCTCGACCCGGAGCAGATCGACGAGGTCGATCCTGCCAGGGTGCCGGGCTACGTTGCCAGGCCCGCGGGCTAGCGCGCCGCGCGCGAACCGCTCACTTGACCGAGAGCCGGACGACCAGGTCCTTGACCAGAGCCTCGGTGAATTCCTTGCTGTAGCCCATATCCGTCATTTGCCAGCGAACGGTGTTGGACAGCCGCGCGGTCTTGTAGATGCCCAGCTTGTGCTGTTTCTTGAACTCCACGGCTTTTTTCAGGGCGCCTTCGAGGGCGGAAGCCACTTTGCGTTGCGACGTCTTGCGGGCGCCGGCGGTATCCGGTGCGGGAGGGTAGTATGTCGCAATATCCGCGACCAGCCCCCTGGCGAATTCGTCGACCTGCTTGCCTGAAACCGAACCGAAGATATTCATTGAGGCTGCTCGCGAAAACGGGCCGTTGCATTATCGGGCGTCCCGACGGGATGGTCAATATTGCCGGCGCAAGGCGCGGGCGCAGCGCATAGCCGCATGTTGACGGATCTTCTCAAGTCGTTGCTGCAGAGCCCCCGGCGGGACGCGAAACGGAAGCGCGCGCGCGCGCTGTTCGAAACGGCGACGAAACTCCGGCAATCGGGGGATCTCGAAGGCGCGCGCCGCGCTCTCGAGGAGTCGCTCGCGCTCGATCCGGACAACGCGGAGACTCACCGCTGGCTGGGCGCCCTGCACGCCGGCGGCCAGTCGTACGCCAGCGCGGTGGCGCATCTCGAGCGGGCGCTGGCGATCGACCCGCGCATCGAAAACGGCTGGCTCGACCTCGGCATCGTCCACCACCTGCAGCATGACTATGCGAAGGCGGCGGCAAGCTTCCGGGCGGGCCTCGCGCTTGACCCGGATTCGGTCGCGGCGCGGCTCAACCTCGGCATTGCCCTCAAGGAAGGCGGTCGCCTGGACGAAGCCCTGACGCATCTGCGCGAGGCGTATCGGCGCGCTCCCCGGGCCGAAGGCACCCTGGGCGGCCTGGTGATCGCGCTGATCGCGGCCGACGCATGCGAGGAGGCGTTGTCGGTTGCCGAGGGCGCCGTGCGTCTCGATCCGTTAAGTTACGAGGCGCACAAGTATCACGGGCTGTCGTGCCAGAAGTTGCACGATCCGTTGCGGGCGCTTGCCAGCTACGACACGGCGCTGGAAATCCGGCCCGACGACGCGGAGATCCACGACAACCGCGGCACGGCGTTTCTCGAGCTGGGTCGACTGCCCGAGGCGATGGAGAGTTACGATCGCGCGTTGTCGCTGCAGCCCGGGTTTCCCCTCGCTTTGTTTCACCGTGCGCTGGCGCGACTCCTCCTCGGGGATTTCGCGCGCGGATGGGATGACTACGAACTGCGCATGCTCGATGCCGATTATCCACGCCACCCGGACACCTTCCCGCGCTGGCGGGGAGAGCCCCTGGCGGACCGGGCCATTCTGGTGCGGCGGGAACAGGGCCTCGGCGATGAAATCATGTTCGCTTCGTGCCTGCCCCAGTTGATTGCCGGCGCAGGGCGCTGCTACGTCGAATGCGAGCCGAGATTGCTGGGATTGTTTCGCCGCTCGTTTCCCGCGGCGACCCTGTTTGCCTCGGCTCCGGACGGCAGCCTGCCCGGCGAAATGGCGGCCGAGGCCATCGACTGGGCGGTTCCGCTGGGCAGCGTGCCCGGTTTCATGCGAAGAAGCCTGGCATCGTTTCCCCGCCACGACGGCTATCTCAGGGCGGACCCGCAACGCGTCGCCCGCTGGCGGACGAGGCTGGATCGCCTGGGGCCCGGTCTGAAGGTGGGGGTTTCCTGGGAGGGCGGCGTGCGCAAGACACGCCGGGCATTGCGATCCCTGGCCCTCGATCACTGGTTGTCGATCCTGCGGACGCCCGGCGCGAAATTCGTCAGCCTGCAGTATGGAAGCGGGGCAACGACGGCGATTGCCTCGCTGAATGACCGGCACGGCTTGTCCGTGGAACATTGGAATGAAGCCCTCTCAGACTACGAGGAAACGGCGGCCCTGGTATGCGCGCTCGATCTCGTGGTGAGCGTGTGCACCGCGGTGATACACCTGGGCGGCGCGCTCGGGCGCCCGGTATGGGTCATGGCGCCCTACAGCCCCGAATGGCGCTACGGGTTTTCGGGCGATACAATGCCGTGGTATCCCTCGGTAAAAATATTCAGGCAAGCCGCATACGGCGAGTGGGGAGCAGTGACGGATTCCGTCGCCGACCAGTTGCGGCGGCTCGCTGGCGCAGCCGGCGGTTGAAGGGAAAACCGCGCAAGCCGGGGCAAGCAGCGGCCCGGCGTTTCCCGCCGTGACATCCGGCGCGTCAACCACCGCCTTCCAATGACCGGAGCATCATGACCCGATCCGTGCCCCGCAGCTGGTTCTTTGTCCTGTTCACCCTGTCGGGGTTCGCGGGGCTGATCTACGAGTCGATCTGGAGCCATTACCTCAAGCTTTTCCTGGGGCACGCCGCCTACGCCCAGACGCTGGTGCTCGCGATCTTCATGGGCGGCATGGCGCTGGGTTCATGGCTGTGCAGCCGTTACTCTCTGCGTTGGCGCAACCTGCTGCTGGGCTACGCGGCGGCCGAGGCGCTGATCGGGCTGTGCGCGCTGATGTTCCACCGGGTGTTCGTGGCGGCCACCGATCTTGCCTACGACAGCATCATGCCGGGGCTGGGGAACCCGCACGCGGTCAACGCGTTCAAGTGGGGGTTCTCGACGCTGCTGATCCTGCCCCAGTCGGTGCTGCTGGGGATGACGTTTCCGTTGATGAGCGCCGGCCTGATCCGCCGCTATCCCGACAGCACCGGCGGCACCATCGCGATGCTTTATTTCACCAACAGCCTCGGGGCCGCGGCAGGCGTGCTGGCCAGCGGCTTCGTGCTGATCGGGCTGGTCGGGCTCCCGGGCACGATGCTCACGGCCGGCATGCTCAACATCCTGCTCGCCCTGGTCGTCTGGGCGCTGGCAAAGAACATGCCGTTTGCGGTCCCGGCACCAGCGCGCGACGGATCGGCGGGGCGCAATCCCGACGGCTACGGGTTGATGCTGATAGTGGCCCTCCTGACGGGAGCGGCCTCATTCATGTACGAAATCGGCTGGATCCGGATGCTCAGCATGGTGCTGGGCAGTTCCACGCACGCCTTCGAGTTGATGCTCTCCGCCTTCATTCTCGGGCTTGCCTTCGGCGGCCTGTGGATCAAGCGGCGAATCGACCGTCTGGCGGAACCCGAGCGCGTGCTCGGCGTGGTGCAGGTCGCGATGGGCCTGTTCGCCTTGCTGACCCTGGTGGTCTATGGCCGGACTTTCGAGATCATGCAGTGGCTGCTCCTCGTGCTCGACCGCAACGAGTCGAGCTACGCGGTATTCAATGTCGGCAGCCATTTCATCGCCCTGCTCGTCATGTTCCCGGCCGCGTTCTGCGCCGGCATGACGCTGCCGCTCATCACTCACGCGCTGATGGGGCGCGGCGCCGGCGAGCGCGCGATCGGCGCCGTGTATGCGGCGAACACGATTGGCGCCATCGCGGGCGTGCTGTTCGCCGTGCATCTGGGGCTGCCGCAGCTCGGGCTGAAGGGGCTGATTGTCGCGGGCGCGGCGATCGACATCGCGCTCGGCCTCTTCCTGCTTTGGCGGTGGGGGCGGGCGGGGCGCCAGGCGTCCATCGCCACCGCGGCCGGCGTGGCGGCCGTGGCGGCCACGCTCCTGTTCGTGCAACTCGATCCGTACAAGATGGCTTCCGGCATCTACCGCCACAGCGGCTTCCTGAGCCGTGAAACCATGGCGGTTCTTTTTCACGGCGACGGCAAGACAGCGACCGTCAACCTGGTTCAATCGCCCGGGCGGATATCCATACGCACCAACGGCAAGTCCGACGCCGCGCTCAATCCCGATCCGAACGGAGCGGCCGCCCCCGACGAAACGACGATGGTGCTGACGGGCGCGTTGCCGCTCGCCCTGCATCCCGAAGCGAAAACCGCGGCCAACATCGGTTTCGGGT
>CAZOQY010000197.1:0-4070 GCA_964581835.1 uncultured Streptomycetaceae bacterium
TCACCGTTCCGGTTTTCGGTTTCAGCACGCCGGCGATCATGCGCAGGATGGTCGTCTTGCCGCAGCCCGACAGGCCCATGATGGCCACGATCTTCCCGCGCGGCACCGTCATGTTGATGCCCTTGAGGATCGGACGGACGTCGTACGAGAAATTGACGTCCTTGATTTCAACGAGGTTTTCCATCAAGCCGGCCTGGGCGTCAAAAAGGCGCCAATTTTAGCACTCTTGCTTCCCTCAACAATGACGCATTGGACCGTGCAGGACGCCGGGAATTCTGCCGGGAACGCCCCGCCGCGGCGCCAGAATTCGCCCACCGCATGAAAATCCTCGTCACCGGGTCCGGGTCCCGCCTCGGCTGGCGCAGTACGCGCAGCGCCGCCTCCGTGCTCGCCCAGAGCTGAAAAGGCGTGATAAGTTAGGTTCCATGAGCGACATCGCGCTGCGCTTCGCGCAGGTCACGAAGAACTACGGCGGCATGCCCGCGCTCGCCGATTTCTCGCTCGAGGTGAAGCGCGGCGGGTTCTTCGGGCTGGTCGGCGTGAACGGTGCCGGCAAGACCACGCTCATCAAGTGCCTGCTCGATTTCTGCGACACCGATGGCGGCGCAATCGAGATTTTCGGCACGTCCCACCGCGTCACGGCGGCGCGGGCGCGGCTGGCTTTTCTCCCGGAACGCTTCAACCCGCCGCACTACCTGACCGGGCGCGATTTCGTCCGCTACATGCTCGAGCTCTACCGGAAGCCGTACGACGAGGCGCGGGTCGCGCGCCTGTTCGCCGCGCTCGACCTCGACCGCTCCGCGCTCGACCGCCCGGCGCGCGCTTACTCCAAGGGCATGACGCAGAAGCTGGGCCTGGCCGCGTGCCTGCTCTCCGGCAAGGACCTCTACGTGCTGGACGAGCCGGCCGGCGGGCTAGACCCCAGGGCGCGCGCCTTGCTGAAGGCCGAGCTGAAGGCCCTGCACGGCACCGGGCATACTGTTTTCTTCACTTCCCACGCCTTGGGCGATATCGCGGAATTATGCGATCACATGGCAGTAGTACATGCCGGCCGGCTGCTTTTTGCGGGCACCCCCGCCGAGCTGATGAGCCGCCATGGGTCGCCTGACCTGGAGCGGGCCTTCCTGGCCTGCATCGGCGAGCACGGCGCACCGCTGGCAACCCCTTGAGTTACAATTACAATTAAAGCCGACCCGCGGATCGGGCGGCTTTAATTCCGCGCGTTCGATCGGACGATGCCCGCCGATCAACGCGCGGGCACCCAAGGGAGCAGCACACGTGGCGACAAAGCAAGCGGAGCAAACCAGGCCCGACCTGCTGATCGTCGACGACGATCCGTTGATCACGGACACGCTCAATTTCGTCCTGAGCCGGGACTTCACCGTGTACGTCGCGGACTCGCGCGCGCGCGTGAAAAGCCTGCTCACCCAGCTCGACCACGCACCGCAGCTCGCCCTGATCGACCTCGGCCTGCCGCCGACGCCGCACCGGCCCGACGAGGGCTTCCGCCTGATCAGCGAACTGATCGCGCACTCGCCCGGCATCAAGATCGTCGTGCTGTCGGGACAAAGCGACGAAACCAACGCGCGCCATGCCCGCACGCTCGGCGCGATCGAGTTCGTCGCCAAGCCGTGCGAGCCGGAAACGCTGAAAAACCTCCTCAACCGCGCGCTGGAAGTGCGCGCGGCCGAGCTGGGCGCCGCCCCGGAGAGCGGACTGCTGGGCCGCAGCATGCTGATCGAGAAGCTGCGGCAGCAGATCTCCCAGTTCGCCAACGCGCCGTTCCCGGTGCTGATCGAAGGCGAGTCCGGCAGCGGCAAGGAGCTGGTCGCGGCCTCGCTCCACCGCATGAGCCAGCGCGCTGCCCGCCCGTTCCTGGCTCTCAACTGCGCGGCCATTTCGCCGAACCTGGTCGAGCCGACGCTGTTCGGCTACGCCAAGGGCTCGTTCACCGGCGCCACCACCTCGCGCGCCGGCTATTTCGAGGACGCCCAGGATTCCACTTTGTTTCTCGACGAGATCGGCGAGCTGCCACTCGAGCTGCAGGCCAAGCTGCTGCGCGTGCTGGAAAACGGCGAATACCAGCGCGTGGGCGAGACCCAGAGCCGCGTATCCAACGCGCGCGTGGTCGCCGCCACCAACCGCGACATGCGGCAGGAGATCCGCGCCGGGCGTTTTCGCGCCGACCTCTACCACCGCCTGTCGGTGTTTACCATCAACGTACCGCCGCTGCGCGACCTCGGCGAAGACAAGCGCATCCTGCTCGATCACTTCCGCGATTTCTACGCGCGCCAGGCGCGCACGAACCCGTTCGAGCTCGACGCCGCCGCGACGACGCTGTGGCTCGACTACAGCTTCCCCGGCAACGTGCGCGAGCTGCGCAATATCGTCATCCGGCTGACGACCAAGTACGGCGGCAAGACCGTGGGGGCGGACGCCCTGCAGTCGGAGCTCGACATGGAAAGCCTCGACATCGAGCTGCCGGGACTCGCCGCCGGCCAGGACTTCAAGGCCGTGCTGGAAGCGGCGCGGCGCCATCTCCAGTTGCACAAGAACTTCAGCCTCGACAATACGCTGTCGCAGTGGGAACGCGGCTACGTCGAGGCGGCGCTGATGATCACGCAGGGCAACCTGACCCAGGCGGCCAAGCTCCTGGGCATCCACCGCACCACGCTCTACAGCCGGATGCAGGGCTACGGCGGCACCGGTACCGGCAGCGAAACCGGTAACGGCAGCGGCGAGGCGGCGAAGACGCCGCGGCCGGCCTCGAAGTAACCCGCCACGGGATCCGGCGATGTATTACAACCACTTCGGACTGAACCAGGCGCCGTTCAAGATCACGCCGAACACCGAGTTCTTCTTCAGCGGCGGCAACCGCGGGCCGATCCTCGAGGCGCTGATCTACGCCATCACCCACGGCGAGGGCATCATCAAGGTGACCGGCGAGGTCGGCAGCGGCAAGACCATGCTGTGCCACATGCTGCCGGCGCGCATGCCCGCCCACATCGAGACGGTCTACATCTCCAATCCCAGCGTATCGCCCGAGGAGATCCTGCACGCGATCGCCTTCGAGCTGCAGCTCGCGGTGGAACGCGGCGCGCCGCGCCTCGAAGTCATGCAAGCCATTCACGATTACCTGCTCAAGCGCCACGCCGAAGGCAAGCGCGTGGTGGTATTCGTCGAGGAATCGCAGAGCATGCCGATCGCGACGCTCGAGGAGATCCGGCTGCTGTCCAACCTCGAGACCAGCCGGGACAAGCTGCTGCAGATCGTGCTGTTCGGGCAACCCGAACTGGACGACAACCTGCGCTTGCCCAATATCCGCCAGCTGCGCGAGCGCATCACGCACAGCTTCCGGCTCGAACCGCTCACCCAGGGTGAAATCCGCGAATACCTGATGTTCCGCATGCGCGCGGCGGGCTACCGCGGGCCCGACCTGTTCTCGAACACGGTCGTGAAGCAGGTCGCGCGCACCTCCCTGGGACTGACCCGGCGCATCAACCTGATCGCCGACAAGGCCCTGCTCGCGGCGTTCTCGGAGAACACCCACACGCTGAAGTCAAAACACATCGAGGCCGCGGTGCGCGACAGCGAGTTCAGCCAGCAAATGCCCAACCGGGTCGAGGCCGGGCGCCTTTGGGGCGCCGCCGCCCTGCTGGCCGTCGGTGCCGCGCTCGGCATCGCCGTCTACGCACTGCTTCAGCAAGCGGCCCAGGAACCCGCCACGGCCGCATCCACCCCCCGCCCCGATCCGGCAGGCGCGGTCATCGCCAACACCAACAATACGGCAGCCGCACCCACAACGCCGGCGCAGCCCGCCCCGACCGTCCCGACCGTCCCTCCCGCGGCGCCCCGCGCCGCGGCGGACACGCCAGTGACGACCGCGCAAGTGACGACCACGCCAGCGGGAGCCGCCGCAACGCCGGCCGGCGACAGTGGAACAAAACTTGCTGCGCAAGCCGTCAGCAGCAGCAAAACCGGGCCAGGAAATGAATCCGACCTGCTCGAGGCAAGGCTGGCGGCGACCAGCGAATGGCTGAAGACGGAAGCCGAGGCCTCATTCAGCATCC
>CAZOQY010000197.1:4170-6227 GCA_964581835.1 uncultured Streptomycetaceae bacterium
CTGGCGGCGACCAGCGAATGGCTGAAGACGGAAGCCGAGGCCTCATTCAGCATCCAGCTCATGGGGACCAACGACCCCGAACAGCTTAAGAGCCTCCTTAATTCCATGGGGAAGGTCATTGAAATAAATAAGGTTTTTGTGTATCGTACGATGGCGAGGAAGCAACCGTCCCTGACCGTGCTGTACGGCAGCTTCAGCAGTACGCGCGAAGCGCGCGAAGCGCTTGATAAACTGCCCGCATCGCTCAGGGCGAGCCGGCCGATATTGCGGACAGTGCAGGGCATACGCGCCGAGATCAGGCAGAACCAGTCGTCCTGACCGCGGCACGAGCAGTCAGCAGAGCAGAAACCAGAAGAACGGGAAGAAATGCGACCGACTGAAGCGACGCCGGATATGGTGGCACGGCCAATGAGCAGCGTTGCGCTGCTGCCGTTACGCCGCCGTTTTTACACGTCCATCTGGCTGGTGCTGCCCCTGATCGCGGCCGGCTGTACCCCCTTCCCGTTCAAGCCCTACATTCCGCCCTCGGAAGGACACATCGTCACCCCGCCGGCGGCCAAAGCCGAACCGGCAGGCGCGATCCCGCCGCCCGCCAGAACCAGCGAGTTCGTGCCGGCGCCCAAGCCGGCGGCCAAACCCCAGACCTACAGCGTGGTGGTCAACGAAGTGCCGGTGAAGGACCTGCTGCTCGCGCTCGCGCGCGACACCCGGCAGAACATCGACATCCACCCGGGCCTCGCCGGCCTGGTAAGCCTCAACGCGATCAACGAAACCCTGCCGGCGATCCTCGAGCGCATCTCGAAGCAGGTCAATTTGCGCTACCGCCTCGAGGGCAACACCATCCTGGTCTCGCCCGATTCGGCCTTCGTAAAAACCTATCGCGTGAATTACGTCAACATGACGCGCGAGACGACCTCTTCCGTTGGCGTGACGGGCGAGATCACCCCGGTCGGCACGGGGCAGCAGCAACAGCAGGCCACCACGAGCAGCGGCTCCAGCACGCAGGTGCGAACCACGAGCAAGAACGATTTCTGGGAGCAACTGACCGGCAACCTGCGCGCGATACTCAACTCCACGCGGCTGCAAAGCCTGACGGCCGACGCCAAGGCCGAGCGCCTGGCGCTGGTCAAGCAGGAGCAGGAAATGCGGGCCAAACAGATCGAGGCCGCAAGCCGCGCCGGCGCGGGGGCGCCGAACCTCGCCGCCGCCGCCTTCTCCGCCCCAGGCGGCACGCAGTCCCAGGCTTCATCATTGCTGCCCGACGACGTCGTGGTCAACGCGATATCCGGCACGGTGACCGTCAACGCGACGGAAAAACAGCACCAGCTCGTGCAGCAGCACATCGACAGCATCGTCAACGCCATGCAGCGCCAGGTGCTGATCGAAGCGACGATCGTGGAAGTCCAGCTCAACAACAACTACCAGGGCGGCGTCGACTGGACCCGTCTGGCGGTGCGCGGCGGCGTCGAGTTCACCCAGAGACTGCTCGGTGGTTTCGGCGCCGGCCTCGCGCAAGCGGGCGCCAACTTCTTCCAGCTGGGCTACACCAATCCGAACACGCAGGGCGGCAACATCAGCGCGACCGTCAAGCTGCTCGAGGAATTCGGCGACGCGCGGGTGCTGTCCAGCCCGAAGCTGATGGCGCTGAACAATCAGACCGCGCTGCTGAAGGTCGTGGACAACATCGTCTACTTCGAGATCCAGGCGAACACCAATACGACGCAGGGCGTCGCGGTGTCCACGTTCAACAGTTCGCCGAGAACCGTCGCGGTCGGCGTGGTGATGGGCGTCACGCCGCAGGTCAACGAGGACGGCCGCGTCTCGCTCACGGTGCGGCCGACGATCACGCGCCTGCAGCCGACGCAGCCCTTCGTCAACGACCCCAATCCGAGCCTGTGCATCGCGGGCCGCGCCGACTGCATCGTCAACCGGGTGCCGCAGATCCAGGTCCGCGAAATGGAATCCGTGCTTCAGGTCGGCAGCGGCCAGACCGTGATCCTGGGCGGACTGATGCAGGACGACGTGCGGCGCAACCGCGAGCAGATCCCGGGCGCCGA
>CAZOQY010000198.1:0-1189 GCA_964581835.1 uncultured Streptomycetaceae bacterium
CGCCGGCCGCCACGCATTGTGATGGTTGCGCCAGGGATAGGCGCCGGGCTTGATGGTGGTGAAGCGGTAGCGCCCTTCCCCGTCGGTCATGACCCGGCCGCCGCCGCGAAAATGGGGATCGAGCGGCGCATCGTGCTGATCCAGATCGTGGTGGTAGCGCCCGGCGGCGTTGCATTGCCAGATTTCCACCAGCGTGTCCGGCAGCGGCTCGCCGTTTTCGTCCAGGACCCGGCCCGCGACGATGATGCGCTCGCCCAGGGGCTCGCCCTGCGTCTGCTTCGTGAGATCGTCGTGATGCGGGTACAGGAGCGTGTTGTCGAAACGCGGCCCCGACAACTCGGTCGCGCCCTGCGGCAGCGGGATTGCGGGCTGCCGCGGCGACCGCTCCAGCGTGCTCTTGTAGCCGGCATACGGCTGCTCGGGATGCGCGCCGGCAGGCGGCTTGCGTATTCTCATCCTCTCCTCTCGTTCGGCTGGACCGTTCTGCTGCGGCGGCATTCTAACCCCGGTTCAAGCTAGTATGTTGACCTGGATCAACCCGGCGCAAGACCGGGCGAGGAGATTCCCCATGCGCACCCGGGTCGCAATCATCGGCGCCGGCCCCGCGGGCCTGCTGCTGGCGCACCTGCTGCACCTGCGCGGCATCGAGTCCGTCGTGCTCGAAAGCCAGAGCCGCCGTCACATCGAGGAGCGCATCCGCGCCGGCGTGCTCGAGCAGGGCACGGTCGACCTGCTGGTCGAATCGGGCGTCGGCGCGCGCCTGCAGCGCGAAGGCCTCACCCATCACGGGCTGGAGCTGCGCTTCGGCGAATGCGCTCACCGCATCGACATGAGCGGCCTCACCGGAGGCCGCGCGCTCACCGTTTACGCCCAGCAGGAAGTGGTAAAGGATCTCGTCCAGGCGCGTCTCGCTGCCGGCGGCACGATCCTGTTCGAAGTCTCGGACGTCGAAGTGCGCGACGCCGGCACGAACTCTCCGCGGGTCCTGTTTCGCCAGGACGGCGCCGCCGGCGAGATCGCCTGCGACTTCATCGCCGGCTGTGACGGCTTTCACGGCGTGTCGCGCGCCTCCGTGCCGCATGGCGCCCTGACCCTGCACGAGCAGGATTACCCCTTCGCCTGGCTCGGCATCCTCGCCGATGCGCCGCCGGTATCGCCCGAGTTGATCTACTGCCAGCACGAGCTCGGC
>CAZOQY010000198.1:1199-6151 GCA_964581835.1 uncultured Streptomycetaceae bacterium
ATGCAAACAAAGTTCCAAGCAGCCAGAAGCCGCTCAGCTTATCTATGTGAACTGATCTACTGCCGGCACGAGCTCGGCTTCGCGCTCTTCACCATGCGCACCACGCGGCTCTCAAGGCTCTATCTCCAGTGCGCGCCGGACGAGGACATCGCCAACTGGCCCGACGACCGCGTCTGGGAAGAACTGCGCGCCCGGCTCGGCGGCGGCGCGCCGTTGCCCGAAGGGCCCGTGCTGCAGAAAGGCATCACGGGCATGCGCAGCTTCGTGGTGGAACCGATGCAGCACGGCCGGCTGTTTCTCGCCGGCGACGCGGCTCACATCGTGCCGCCGACCGGGGCCAAGGGACTCAACCTCGCCGTCGCCGACGTGCGCGTGCTCGCGCGGGCGCTCGCGGCCCATTACGAGAACGGCTCGTCCATCGCGCTCGAGCGTTATTCGGAAACCTGCCTGCGCCGCGTCTGGCGCGTGCAGCGCTTCTCCTGGTGGATGACCGCGCTGCTGCACCGCTTCCCCGGCGGCGACGCGATGCGGCGGCGCCTGCAGCACGCGGAACTCGACTACCTCGTGGGCTCGCGCGCCGCGATGACCGCCTTCGCGGAAAACTACGTCGGGCTGCCTTTCGACGACTGAGCCGCGCCGCGGCGCGCGTCCCGCCGCATCAGCCAGCCGCCGCAGGCCAGCAGCAACGCGCCGAGGCAGTACACCGGCGCCATGCCGACCGCGGCGCCGATCGCGCCGAACGCGGCGGGCACGGACGTCTCCATCGCCTTGTTCACCATCTGGCGCAGCCCGACCGCCTCGCCCGCGCGCCCCGCCGGCGCCCGGTTGTAGGAAATCGCCATGGACAACGGCGCGCCGGAACCGAATCCCAGCCCCAGCGCGAAGCACACCGCGAGCAGCGGCACGAAGCCCGGCACGAGCGGGATCAGCAGCGAAACGCCGCCCGCCACGAACAGGGAGGCGCTGAACACCCGCTCCTCCCCCCAGCGCCGGGCGAGGCGCGGCATGGCGATGCGCACCAGCATCATCGCCAGCGCGAACGTGCCCAGCACGATGCCGATCTGCGAGGCGGACAGGCCGATGGAATGGCCGTAGAGCGGCGTCAGGAAGACGAACATCTCCATGCCGGCCTCGAGCAGCGCCGTGGCGATCAGCACGCGCCGCAGCGGCGCGTTGCGCAGCAGGTCCAGCAGGCGCTGGCGACCCGCCGGCCGCTCCGCCGGCCGGTGACGCGGCAGGCGCGCCGCGAAGCCCCACAGCGCGATCGCCGATACGGCCGGAAACGCGCCCACCAGCAGCCAGGTGGCGCGGTGACCGAACCAGTCGATGCCGAAGCCGGCGGTTACCGGGCCGATCAACGAGGTCACGCTGACGCAGATCGCGAAAATCCCGTAGTTGCGCGTGCGGTCGGCGCCCTCCCCCAGCGCGCCGAACAGATGCTGGATCGCGACGATGTAGAAGATGTAGCACGCGCCGGACAGCGTCGCCGACACGAACAGCCAGGTCATCGCCGGAAAGAAGAACGGCAGAAGCAGGCCCGCGCACAGGCCCGCGGAAGCCAGCGTCAGCAGCGGCCTGAAGCCGCGCCGGTCCGACAGCTTGCCGGCATGCACCGACAGCAACGCCGGCAGCAGCGCGTACATCGCATGCAGCACGCCGATCGTCGCCAGGCTCGCGCCGAGATCGATCGCGGTGAGCGACATGAGAACCTTGGCCGCCTTGATGCAGCCGTGGTTCATCACCACCACCAGCACGATCAGCCAGAGCGTCACTTCAGTCCTTGCGCGCGCCGCGGTGATAGGCGTAGCCGCCGCCCAGCATCAGCACCGCGTTGGCGAAAAACACCGTGACGGTGCCGAGCGCCGCGCCGATCGTGCCGGCCGCCAGCGGGATCACCATGTGGGTCAGGTTCACGATCATGAAACGCACGCCGAGCGCTTCGCCGGTGCGCCCCGCCGGCGCGCGGTTGTAGGTCATGACGACGGACAGCGGCTGGCCGACGCCGAGTCCGAGCCCCAGCACGAACGAGAACAGCAGCAGGAGCGCGAACTGCCCGACGAACGGAAACAGCAGGAAGGTCGCCCCGGCGACGATCATCGACGCCGTGAGCACGCGGTCGTGTCCCCAGCGCCGCACCAGCAGCGGCATGAGGGAGCGCACGACGAACGCGGCGGCGGCATGAGCGCCCAGCACGACGCCGATCATCGTGGCCGAAAGGCCGATGGCGTGGCCGTAGATCGGCATGTAGAAGGTGTAGAGATCGACGCCCGCGATCACCAGGCCGCTCACCACCATGACGCGGCGCAGGTCCGGCTGGCGCAGCAGGTCGCCGACGCCCTCCGTCGCGCCCGGGCGTTCCGAGCGGCCGGAATGGGGGATCACGCGGCGGCAGGCCATCCAGGCCGCGCACGACGCGGCGACGATCAGGGCCAGGCTGAGGAAGGTCGGCACGTGGCCGAAATGGTCGATCGAGAGGCCCACGAACAGCGGCCCGATCAGCGCGCTCAGCGCGACCGCGAGGCTTTGCAGGCTCACATTGCGGGTGCGCTGCTCGGCGTCTCCCAGCGAGCCCACCAGGTTCTGGATCGCGATGTTGATGAACACCAGCGCCACGCCCAGGACCAGCGCCGCGACGTACAGCACGGCGAGGCCGGGAACCAGCCACGGAATGAGAAATCCCGCGGCAAGCCCCGCCGAACCGAGCACGATCGGCCAGTACGTGCCGGAGCGATCGGTGATCTTGCCGGCCGCCACCGACAGCAGCACCGGGCCGAGCCCGTAGAGCGCGATCAACACGCCGATCGCCGCCGGCGAGGCGCCGAGCTGGATGGCGTAGAGCGACATGAGCACGCGGCTGCTCATGAAGCTCATCCAGTTGAGCAGCCCCAGAAACAGGATCAGGTAGATAATCATGAGGCGGGAATCGGTTATTCTATCGCACGCGCTTCAGCGGTCTTCGAGAGGAACAGCATGCAGATCAGCAACGTCGGCGTCGTCAGCCCCGGCGACATGGGCCAGGCCATCGCCGCCCGCATCAAGGAAAGCGGCATGAACGTGCACGTCGCGCTCGACGGGCGCAGCGAGCGCACCAGGGCCCTCGCGAAAGCCGCCGGTCTCAACGATTGCGGCTCCATGGAAAAACTGGTCGCAGCCTGCGACCTCGTCATCTCGGTCATCAACCCCGGCGAAGCGCTCAAGGTCGCCGGCGAGGCCGCGGCCGCGATGAAGAAAACCGGGCGCCGCATCGCCTTCGCCGACCTCAACGCGGTGTCGCCGCAGACCGCGCGCGACACCGACGCCCTGATCCGCGCCGCCGGCGGCCTGTTCATCGACGGCGGCATCATCGGCCCGCCGCCGCGCGGCGAGAAGGACCGGCCCCGCCTGTTCGTCTCGGGGCCGGACGCCCGCCTGTTCGAGCAGATCCGGCACCCCAACCTGCAGGTGCGCGTCCTGTCGGAGCGCATCGGCGACGCCTCGGGCATCAAGATGTGCTACGCGGCCATGACCAAGGGCACCACCGCGCTGGCGGTCGAGTTGCTGGTCGCGGCGCGCAGGCTCGGCGTCGAAGAAGCGCTGGAGCAGGAACTGCGCGATTCCCGCAGCGACGTCCTCGACTGGCAGGTCCGCACCATCGCCACCATGCCGCCGCGCGCCTACCGCTGGGTGCCGGAAATGCAGGAGATCGCCAAGACCTTCGGCGAACTGGGCATGACACGGCGCATCTTCGAGGGCGCCGCCGAGATGTACCGGATGATCGCCGCCACGCCCCTCGGCAAGGAGTCCCCGGAGCAGGCGCGCAAGGCCGGCCGCAACGGCCTCGACGTGACGCGGCAGCTGGCTGACGGCAAGTAGGAAAAGCGTCGCAGGTAATGCGTCTCAGGTACAGCGTCTCAGGTACTACGTCGCAGGTAGTGCGTAGCCGAAAACGCCTTATCTGAGACGCCTTATCTGAGACGCCTTATCTGAGACGCCTCATCTGAGACGCCTCATCTGCGACGCCCCACCTGCGACGCTGTATCAGACCCGGTAGATGGACCGCCGGTCGCGGTTGAAGGTAATGACCTCGGACGGCTGCTCGACGCGGCTGCGGCCGACGCAGATCTGGCCGGCGCCGTCCAGCAGCAGCTCCCGCCTCAGCACGTGCACCTCCTCCCCGCTCTCGAGCGAGACGAAAGTGCCGTTGATGCTGTGATCGAACAGGTAGAAGTGCGTCCGCACCAGCTTGATGGTCAGGTGCTGGCGCGAGGCGAACTTGTCCCCCACCACGATATCGCAGTCCGGCGCGCGCCCGATGACGGCGCTGGTGCGCCACTGGTCCACGCGCACTCTTTCCTCGTCGAGCGTCACCAGCAGGCTGCCCATGTCGCCGGGAATGATCTTGCTCGACCGCAGGTTGACGTCGGTGAGATGGGCGTTGTCGGTGCGCCACAGCACCTGGAACACCGTGGACTCCTCCTCGGAACCCTTCAACACCGCGTGGAAAATGGGGCGCACGCAGGACTTCAACGCGGCGGACAGGTGTTCCTCGGTGGCCTGCGTGGTCAGTATCTGCTCGGCGGTCGCGACGGCGGCGAGGTAGGCGGCGACGTTCACCGTGTCGCCGAACACGTCGCCGCCCTCGATCAGCACCGGTCCGTAATGCAGGCCAACGTGGATGGCCACCGGGTAATCGCCCGGCCGGGCGGCGGCAACCCGGGCCTGCATCTCGCTCGCGGCGAGAATGGCCAGGTCGGGACTGGGAAAGACGCACATGGCTTCGTCCCCGATCGTCTTCACCAGGCGCCCGTCGAAACGATCCAGCACGCCGGTCATCAGCGCCAGGCAGGCGTTGACGATGTTGCGGGCGGCCGCGTCGCCGAGCTTCTGGTAGAGGCTGGTGCTCTCGCTGATGTCGGCGAACATCACCGCCATGGTCCGGGTTTGTCTCGTCATGCGGCGCGATTATATCGCGC
>CAZOQY010000199.1:0-6145 GCA_964581835.1 uncultured Streptomycetaceae bacterium
GGCTCAACGGCTCGATATCCGCGACAGCGATGCACTCGTTGACCTTGTGGATGGTGGCGTTGATCGGGCCGAATTCGATCACCTGCGGGCAGATGTCGGCGATGAAGCGCCCGTCCGAGGTGCCGCCGGTGGTCGATATCTTGGTCTCGATGCCGGTCACCGCCTTGATCGCGCGGCCGACGGCGTCCACCAGGTCGCCTGGTTTCGTGAGAAACGGGCGCCCGTCGTAGCGCCAGTCGAGGTCGTACTGCAGACCGTGCCGGTCGAGTATGCCGACGACGCGGGTCTGCAGCGACTCCAGCGTGCTGGCGGTGGAGAAGCGAAAGTTGAACTGCACCTTCAGCTCACCGGGAATCACGTTGTTGGCGCCGGTGCCGGCGTGGATGTTCGAGATCTGCCAGGTGGTGGGCGGGAAGAACTCGTTGCCGCGGTCCCATTCGGTCCGCGCGAGCTCGGCCAGCGCCGCGCCGAACTCGTGCACCGGGTTCTTCGCGAGGTGCGGGTAGGCGACGTGGCCCTGCACGCCCTTCACCACCAGGTGGCCGGAAAGCGAGCCGCGGCGGCCGTTCTTGATCATGTCGCCCAGGCGCTCGACGCAGGTCGGCTCGCCGACGACGCAATAGTCCATTTTTTCGCCGCGGTCGCGAAGCCGCTCCACCACTTTCACCGTGCCGTCCAGCGCGGGGCCTTCTTCGTCGGAAGTGAACATCACGGCGATCGAGCCGGCGTGCTTCGGGTGATCCGCCACGAAGCGCTCGATCGCCGTCACGAACGCGGCGAGCGAGGTCTTCATGTCGGCGGCGCCGCGGCCGTAGAGCACGCCGTCGCGGACGGTCGGCGCGAACGGATCGCTCGTCCACTGATCGAGCGGCCCGGTGGGCACGACGTCGGTGTGCCCGGCGAAGCACAGCAGCGGCGCGGCGGTGCCGCGGCGCGCCCACAGGTTGTCGGTGCCGTTGGCGGAGATGCGTTCGCTGCGAAAGCCGAGGGGCTCTAGCCGCGCGGCGATCGCATCGAGGCAGCCGGCGTCCTGCGGCGTAACCGAGCGCCGCGCGATCAGGTCGCGGGCGAGTTCGAGGGTGGGGTTCGTCATGAAGTAAAGCGTGATTCGTGATCCGTGATTCGTGATTCGGATAGTAACAGAGCGGGTAAAATGGCGGCAGAAATCCCGCCGCGCCGCGCATCATGACCACCCTGCTCGTTTCCCACCAGTTGCATGCCCGCTACGCTGCCCGCGTCGCGGACGCGGCCGCGCGCCTGAAAGCGGAGATCGAGCTGGTCGCGCTGCCGGCGGATCCCGCCGCGCGGCTGCCCGACGACGCGTGCGAGCGTCTCGACATCGCGTTCTTCTCCGCCGACGTCGTCCCCGATCATTCGCGCCAGTTCTTCTCCGCCGTGAGAAAAGCACCGCGGCTTGACTGGCTGCACGTGTTCAACGTCGGCGTGGATCATCCCATCTACGCCGAGATGCTAGAGCGCGGCGTGCGCCTCACCACCTCCGCCGGCTCGACCGCCGTGCCGATCGCCCAGACCGCGATCTGCGGCCTGCTCATGCTGGCGCGCAATTTTCCGCACTGGCAGGCGGCGCAGGGCCGGCGCGAATGGAGTCCGATCAAAAACGCGGCCGCCCCGCGCGATCTCGCCGGGCAGACCGCCGTGATCGTCGGGCTCGGCAAGATCGGCGCCGAGATCGCGCGTCTCGCGCGTGCGCTCGGGCTCAAGGTGATCGGCGTGCGCCGCGGCGCGCGCCGGCCGGAAGACCCGGTCGACGAGCTGTACCCGCCGGCGGCGCTGCCCGGACTCGCCGTGCGTTGCGACTGGCTGGTAATCGCCTGCCCGCTTACTCCCGAGACACGCGGGCTGGTGAGCGCCGAACTGATCGCCCGGCTGCCCGCGGGCGCGCGCATCGTCAACGTCGCGCGCGGCGAGATCGTGGACGAGCCGGCGCTGATCGCGGCGCTCCAGGACGGGCGCCTTGCCGGCGCCTGCCTCGACGTGTTCCAGGCCGAGCCTCTTCCGCCGGATTCGCCCCTGTGGGCGCTGCCCAACGTGATCGTCACACCGCATAATTCGGCGGTTGCCGCGGGCAACGACGGGCGGATACTGGAGATCTTTCTCGACAACCTCGGCCGCTGGAAGCGCGGCGAGCCGCTACTGAACGAAGTTCAACAATAATAGACAGGATTAACGGGGCCCTCAGTCAGATCGCAAACCCGTTAAAACCGTAATTGGACAGGATTTACAGGATTCACAAGATTAGATCGACAACCAAAGCCGGGGGTTTTCTGTCTGAATCTTGTTAATCTTGTAAATCCTGTCTATTAATGTTCTTGACGGGTTTTGAGGAGAGGAAATGAGAATTCCTGTCTATTTACTGTTGGTCGCCGCGGCGCTGCCTGCCGCCGCGCAGAACTACCCGGTCAAGCCGGTGCGCGTGATCGTGCCCTACGCCGCCGGCGGCAACACCGATTTCACCGCGCGCGCCGTGAGCGCCAAGCTGTCCGAAGTCTTCGGCCAGCAGGTGATCGTCGACAACCGGCCCGGGGGCGCGACCAACATCGGCACCGAAGCGGTCGCCAGGGGGCCGGCCGACGGCTACCAGATGCTGATGGGCGGCGCCGCCAACGCCATCAACATGAGCCTGTTCAGGAAGCCCCCGTACGACACGTTGCGCGACTTCGCCCCCATCTCGCTGTGCGTGCAGGGCGCCAACGTGCTCACCGTGCATCCGTCGGTGCCGGCGAGGAACCTCAGGGAACTGATCGCGCTCGCCCGCGCGCAGCCCGGCAAGCTCAACTTCGCCTCGTCCGGCATCGGCAGTTCCAACCAGATGGCCGGAGAACTGCTGAAAGTGATGGCGAAGATCAACATCGTGCACGTGCCGTACAAGGGCAACGCGCCGGCGCTGACCGACACCATCGCCGGGCACGTCGAGATGCAGTTCAGCGGCGTGCCGGCGGTGGTGCCGCACATCGAGTCCGGCCGCATCCGCGCCATCGGCATCGGCAGCCTGAAGCGCTTCCCGGCGCTGCCCCAGGTGCCGACTTTCGACGAGTCCGGCCTGAAGGGCTACGAAGCCACCACCTGGTTCGGCCTGCTGGCGCCGGTCAAGACGCCGCGCGAGATCGTCGCGCGCTGGAACGTCGAGGTCGGCAGGATACTCGCGAGCAGCGAGATCAAGGAACGCTTCATGCGCGACGGCCTGGAACCGATGGGCGGCTCGATCGAGGCGTTCGACAGGTTCATCCGCGCCGAGATCGACAAGTACGCGAAGGTCATCAAGCTGGCGGGCGTGCAGCAGCAGTGACGGGCGGCTACAATGGCAATCGCCGCAATCCATAACTAAACGAGGAGAAAACATGAAAATTCGCAACGGATTATTCGGGCTCGTGCTCGCCGGCGTCAGCGCCGCCTGCATGGCGCAAGGCGCCTGGGTTCCACAGAGAAACATCGAGATCGTGGTGGGCTCCGCGCCCGGCGGCAGCAACGACAAGACCGCGCGCCAGGTGGAGAAAATCCTGGTCGAGCAGAAGCTCGTCCCCACGTCGGTCAGCGTCGTCAACAAATCGGGCGCCGGCGGCACCCTCGCGCTGAACTACCTCAACCAGCACGCGGCCGACGGGCACTACGTGATCGTGTTCACCCCTTCGATGCTCACCAACCACATCACCGGCCAGAGCAAGGCGTACTACAAGGACTTCACGCCGATCGCCTCGCTGTTCAGCGACTACATCGTTTTCCCGGTCAACGCCGGCGGATCGATCAGGGACGGCAACGACCTGGTGGCGCGGCTGAAGAAGGATCCCCAGTCGGTTTCGGTCGGCTTCGCCACCGCGCTGGGCAGCCACAACCACATCGCGATCGGGCTGCTGATGAAGGCGATCGGCGGCAACCCGCGCAACCTCAAGGCGGTCGCCTACAAGGGCTCGGCCGAAGCCGTCACCAATCTGCTGGGGGCTCACATCGACCTGGTCACGACCGCCGCGGGCAACGTCGCGGGGCACGTCCAGGCCGGCAGGCTGCGGGTGCTGGCCGCCGCCGCGCCGAAACGCTTCTCCGGTCCGCTGTCGAACGTACCGACCTGGAAGGAGCTGGGTTACGACTTCGTCTTCGGTGGCTGGCGCGCCATCGTGGGACCGAAGAACATGACGCCGGAGCAAGTCGCCTACTGGGAAGGCATCCTGAGCAAGGCGACCCAGGTGCCGGAGTGGAAGGACGGCATCGTCAAGAACTACTGGTTCGACGATTTCGTGAAAAGCGCCCAGTTCAGCAAGGACATCGAGAAGGACTACAACGACATGAAGGCGGTGCTGGTGGATCTCGGGCTGGCCAAATAATGTCAAAGCCGGACGCAAAGCGCCGGTTTGACTGCGCGCGTTCGAACGGACACTCTGTTCGCCGTTCAACGCGCGCGGCCCTTCCTCCTTCCTCCTTCCGCCTTCCGCCTTTGCCATGACCGACCTCGTCCTCCTCGAGCGCCCCGCCGAAGGCGTGGTGCTGCTGCGCATCAACCGCCCCGAGGCGCGCAACGCGTTGAACCTCGAGGTGCGGAAGCTGCTGGCGAAGCATCTCGCGGAAATCGGCGAGGACTCCACCACGCGCGCCGTCGTCCTCACCGGCAACAGCAAGAGCTTCGCCGCCGGCGCCGACATCAAGGAGATGGCCGAGGCCGGCACCATCGAGATGCTCCAGCGCGGCGTGCACAAGCTGTGGCGCGCGATCGCGGGCTGTCCCAAGCCGGTGATCGCGGCGGTGAGCGGCTACGCGCTCGGCGGCGGCTGCGAACTCGCGATGACCTGCGACATCATCGTCGCCGGGGAATCGGCGCGCTTCGGCCAGCCCGAGGTCAACATCGGCATCATCCCGGGCGGCGGCGGCACCCAGCGCCTGACCCGCGCCGTCGGCAAGTACAAGGCGATGAAGTACATCCTGACCGGCGAGCTGTTCTCGGCGAAGGAAGCGCTCGACATGGGGCTGGTCAGCGAAATGGTGCCGGATCCCGAGGTGGAAGGCCGCGCCATCGACCTCGCGCGCCAGATCGCGGCGCTGCCGCCGCTCGCGGTCCAGCTCGCCAAGGAAGCGGTGCTGGCCGGCATGGAAGCGCCGCTCGCCTCCGCGCTCGCGCTGGAAACCAAGTCGATCCAGATCCTGTTCTCCTCGCAGGACCAGAAGGAAGGCATGCGCGCCTTCATCGAGAAGCGCAAGCCGAAATTTTCCGGCCATTGAACCGCCGGAAAATTTGATTGAACCCGCCCGACACAACTTCGCGAATCCCGGCACGCTGGGTTCCCGTGGCCGCGCTGCTGGCCGGCGCGGTGGCGATCGCCGTCTCCCCCCTGCTCGTGAAGGTCAGCGAGACCGGCCCGGTTGCGACCGGCTTCTGGCGCGTCGCGCTGGCCCTCCCCCTGCTGTGGGCCTGGTCGATGATCGGCAACCGCGGCCATCACGCCGCCAGTTTCTCCGCCGACCGGCGGCTCATGATCGCGGCCGGGCTGCTGTTCGCCGGCGATCTCGCGGTATGGCACTGGTCGATCATCCTCACGTCGGTCGCCAACGCCACGCTGCTCGCCAACCTCGCCCCGATCTTCGTCACGCTCGCGGTGTGGTTCCTCTACAAGCGGCGGCCCGGCGCCCTGTTCATGACCGGCCTGGCGGTCGCGCTCGCGGGAACCGCGGCGCTGCTCGCGGGCAACCTGCAGGCCCCGGGCAAGGCGCTGGCGGGCGACTGCCTCGGCGTGGTGACGGCGATGTTCTACGGCGGCTACCAGCTCGCGGTAACGCGGTTGCGCAGCCGCGCGTCCACCGCCAGCATCATGGCGTGGAGCGGCCTCGTCACCGCCGCGGTATTGCTGCCGCTCGCCCTGTTGTCGGGCGAGCAGATCCTGCCGGCGACGACCGCGGGCTGGGTGAAGCTCTTCGGGCTGGCGCTGATTTCCCAGGCCGCGGGGCAAAGCCTGATTGCCTGGGCCATGGCGCACCTGCCCGCGACGTTTTCTTCCGTGGGCCTGCTGCTGCAGCCGCTGATGGCCGCCCTGTTCGCGTGGGTGCTGCTCGGCGAGGCCCTGGGCTGGGTCGCCATCGCCGGCGGCGTCGCGGTGCTCGTCGGCATCGCCATCGCGCACCGGGCGGAGGTGGCTCCGCCCGG
>CAZOQY010000200.1:0-6092 GCA_964581835.1 uncultured Streptomycetaceae bacterium
CCGGCGGCACCATCATGCTGAAAGCACACCGCGCCATCGAGTCGATCACGCTCGACCGCGAGGTGCTGGCGCTGAAGGACGACCTCATGCCGCGCTACGCGCGCATGGTCTACAACGGCTACTGGTTCAGCCCCGAGCGCCGGCTGCTGCAGGCGCTGATCGACGAGTCGCAGCGCAGCGTCAACGGCACGGTGCGCGTCAAGCTCTACAAGGGCACGGTGATGACCGTCGGCCGCGCGTCGAAGTCGGACTCGCTGTTCGATCCCTCGATCGCCACCTTCGAGGACGACCGCGGCGCCTACAACCAGGCCGACGCCGAGGGCTTCATCCGGTTGAACGCGCTGCGCCTGCGCATCGCCGCCAACCTGAAGAAGCGCCGCCGTTGAGGAACGTCCCATGACCCAGTTCGACAACGTTTCGGTGGTCAAGAAGGCCAACGTCTATTTCGACGGCAAATGCGTGAGCCATACCGTGATCTTCCCCGACGGAACGCGCAAGACCGTCGGAGTGATACTGCCCGGCAAGCTCACCTTCAAGACCGGTGCACCCGAGGTAATGGAGATTCTGGGCGGGGCCTGCCGCGTGAAGGTGCCCGGCGCCGAATGGCGCACGTTCAAGGCAGGCGAGCGTTTCGAGGTCCCGGGCGACTACTCGTTCGAGATCGAGACGCTGGAGACGCTCGATTACGTGTGCCATTTCGGCTAAACACGCGCAACCGAACAACAACAATGAACCGCCAAGACGCCAAGAAAACCAATTGTAAAAAGCATTTCACGTTCTTGCCGCAGGGTTCATTTCGCCTCCTGTAGTTTGTTAGATGCTGATCCTCGATTCTTTTGGCATTCGCTTCTCTTGGCGTCTTGGCGGTTCAACTGGATTTTTACCCGATTCCGATATGTCCTTCCCGGCGATTGGCTGACGTATGACGACAATTGCAGTGGTCAGAAAGAACGGCTACGCCGCCATCGCGGCGGACACCCTCACAAAGTGGGGCACCGGCAAGGAGTCGGCCGCCTACGTCGCCAACAACACCAAGCTGGTCAAGGTCGGCGACACCCACATCGCCGGTTCCGGCACCTCGACCTTCAAGCTGATCCTGCGCGATTACTTCTCGCGGCGGGACGCGCCGGCGCGCTTCGACGGCACGATGCAGATTTTCCGCACCTGGCAGGCTTTCCACGCGGCGCTGAAGGAGCACTACTACCTCGTCGCCGTGAACGAGAAGGACGACACGCTGGAATCGAGCAAGTTCGACGTCCTCATCGCCAACCCGCACGGCATCTTCGGCGTCGGCGCACACCGCGCGGTGCAGGAATACCGCAAGTTCTACGCCATCGGCAGCGGCACCGACCTCGCGCTGGGCGCCCTGTACGCCGCCTACGACAACCCGCGCCTCTCCGCCGAGCAGCTGGCGCGCCTCGCGGTCGAGGCCGCCGCCGAGTTCGACGACGCGACCGGGCTGCCGGTCATCTCGCATGCGGTAAAATTGCGGCGGCGTTGAGCGCGAGGAGGGAGTCATGCCGTCTTTCGACATCGTGTCCGAAGTGAACCACGTCGAGATCCGCAACGCCGTCGACCAGGCCAACAAGGAAATCACCAACCGCTTCGACTTCAAGGGCACCGACGCGCGTGTCGAGCCCAACGAGAAGGAGAAGACGCTCACCGTCTACGCCGACGACGAGTTCAAGCTGCGCCAGGTCCGCGACGTGCTTACGGCCAAGCTCGCCAAGCGCGGCGTCGACATCCGCGCGCTCGAGCCGGGCAAGATGGAGCCGGTCGGCGGCAACAAGGTCAAGGAGACGATCAAGGTCCGCGAGGGCATCGAGCAGGAGCGGGCCAAGGGCATCGTCAAGCTGATCAAGGACAGCAAGCTGAAGGTCCAGGGCAGCATCCAGGGCGACCTGGTGCGCGTCACCGGCGCCAAGAAGGACACGCTGCAGGAAGCGATCGCGCTGCTGCGCAAGTCGGTGACCGACATCCCGCTGCAGTTCAAGAATTTTCGTGATTGAATGGCTCAGGAGGGCGCTCGATCGCGGCACGGCTGAGGCCTTCGCGGCCCACGAGTCGGGCGACTGGGCGCGCGCGCACGCGCTGCTCGAACCGCTCGCGCGCGAGCACCCCGACGAGGCGGCCATCCTCTACCGTCTCGGCGACGCCCTCTACCAGCTCGACCGGCTCGAGGACGCGCTGCCGCCCCTCGAACGCGCAACGCAGCTCGCCCCCGGCGTCCCCGCCCACCACTACAAGCTCGGCAACGTCCTGAAGGATCTCGAGCGCCCCGACGAGGCCCTCGCCTGCTACCGCCGCGCGCTCGATCTCGACCCCCGCCACGCCCAGGCGCTGAACAACACGGGTGCGATCCTGGAGGCACAAGGCAAAACGGACGAAGCGATTCATTGCTACCGCCAGGCGATACTGGCAAACGGCGCGCTCGAGCCCGCCCACAACAATCTCGCCCTCCTGTTGCACCGCTCGAATCGCTTTGCGGAAGCCGTCGATGCCTATCGCGCCCTGCTGGAGGTGACGCCGCGCTCGGAGGACGCCTGGTGCAACCTGGGAAACGCCTACGTCGGTCTCGAGCGCTTCGACGACGCGATCCGCTGCTACCGGAGCGCGATCGGGCATGTGCCGGAGTCGGCGCTCGCCCATTACCGCCTGGGCGTGGCGCTGCTGCAGCTGGACAATTACCGGGAGGCGGAAGCGGCCGCGCGGCGCGCCGTGGAGATCGCGCCCGATCACGTGGATGGATGGATCAACCTCGGCGACATCTTCCAGACGCAGAAGCGGCACGACGAAGCACTGGCCCATTACGAGCACGCCCTGACCCTCGCGCCGAAACGCGCCGACCTGCTGAACAACATCGGCGTGGCCTACAAGGGAAAGCACGCCCTGGAGACCGCTTTCGCGTATTTCGAGAAGGCGATCGAGTCCTCGCCCGGCTACGCCCTTGCCAGGATGAACCACGCGGGAATGCTGCTCAACTTCGGCGAAGTGGCCGAAGCCAGGGCCGGCTATCGGCGCATACTGGAATCGGAGCCGAAGCACGAACAGGCAGCAAGACAACTGCTGCTGTGCCTGCTCTACCAGCCCGTCGGCGCGGCGGAATTCTTCGCCGAACACCTCGCTTACGGAAAGCGCTTCGGCTCGAACCGGCACGCGCCGGCGCCCGCGCCGCATCCGCGGCCGTCCGGGAAGAAACTACGGATCGGTTACGTCTCATCCGACCTGCGCAGGCACCCGGTCGGCTACAACGTCGCGCCGCTGATGGAGTTCCACGACCGCAATGCCTTCGAGATTTATCTCTATTCCCATCTCAAGCAGCCCGACGACCTGTCCCGATTGTTCCAGCGGCGGGCGGACGCCTGGCGCTCGATCGCCAATCTGTCCGACGAAGCCGTCGCCCGGCAGATGCGCGAGGACCGGCTGGACATTCTGGTGCTGCTGGCCGGGCGTTTCGACGAGAACCGCCCGCTGCTGGCCAGGCACCGCCCGGCGCCGGTTCAGGTGAGCATGCACGACCCCGCCACGAGCGGGCTTGCGGAAGTGGACTACCTCATCGCGGACCGGAGCCTGGTCCCGCGCGGCAGCAGCGAAAAATTCACCGAGCGCGTGGCCTGCCTTCCCACCTTCTACGTGCACCCGCACATGGAAAAAGCGCTGTCGTTTCCCGAGCCGCCTTGCGCAAGCCAGGGGCGCATCACCTTCGGCAGCTTCAACAATCCCGCCAAGATCAACGAGCCCGTCGTGGCCTTGTGGGCCCGGGTGCTCGACGCCGTTCCCGGCTCCCGCCTGCGCTTGAAGCACTTCGACACCTACACGCTGCCTCGCGTGCGGTCCCGCCACGAAGCGCTGTTCCGCAAGCATGGCATAGCCGAAGACCGGCTGCTCCTCGACGACCAGCCCCTGGAAGACCGCAAGCTGCACCTCGCGCGCTACGCCCATATCGACATCGCCCTGGACACTTTTCCGTTTACCGGCTCCACCACGACTTTCGAGGCCCTGTGGATGGGCGTGCCCGTGGTGACCCTCGCCGGCAGCCGCATGGTCGCGCGCTGGAGCACCGCCATGTTGCGCAAGGTCGGGCTGTCCCATCTCATCGCCACGGATGAGGCCCAGTACGTGGAAATCGCGCGCCAGCTCGCCTCCGACACCGGCGAACTCGCGCGACTGCGCGCGAGCCTGCGCGAACGCGTCGCCCGCTCGCCGCTCTGCGCCGAGCGGGCCCGCACCCGGCAGCTCGAACGCCTCTACCGCCGCATGTGGGCGATCCACGTCGCCCGTCGCGAGTCACGTGTCACGGGTCACGAGTCAACGGCCGACAGGCCTTCCAGCCAGCGCTGATAGAGGACGTCCGCCACCCCGTTCAAGTCGCGGGTGCGCGCCTCGACCGATTCCAGCATCTGCGACGGCGTCTGCACCGAGGGCTGGCGCCGCGCGAGCGCCTCGATCTCCCTCTCCCAGTCCCGGCACCAGGCGCGGATCAGTTCCGGCGTCATCTCGACGTGGCACTGCAGGCCGAGGTGCGGACCGAGCGCGAACGCCTGGTTCTCGCACCAGGCGCTCGACAGGATGCGCGTTGCCCCGGGCGGGATCGAGAAGGTCTCGCCGTGCCAGTGGAAGGAATCGAAGGACCGGCGCGCAGCACCAAGCCAGCGCGCGGAAATGTCGTTGCGCAGTACTTCGACGGGGCCCCAGCCGATTTCCTTGACCGGGTTGCGCGTCACCTCGCCGCCCAGCGCTTTCGCGATCAGCTGGCCGCCGAGACAATGCCCCAGAACCGGGGTACCGGCGTCCACCGCCGCGCGGATCAGCGCGAGCGAGGACGGGATCCAGGGAAGATCGTCGTTTACGCTCATCGGACCGCCCATGAACACAAGCCCGCTGAATCCGCGCGGATCCGCCGGGACCGCCTCACCCTCGTCGATTTTCACCACGCGCCACTGGACATCGTGCCGGTCGAGGACTGTGGCAAAATATCCGGGCCCTTCCGTGGCGACGTGGCGGAATATTGCAACCGGTTTCATTGTTGATCGCTCATGGGATTCCCGTTGCGCCATCTTAGTTTATTCGTTGCGCTTTTTCTATTTGTCACCGGCGCGTGCCGCGCCGCCGACATCCACGTCGTCGCGTTGACGGCCGGCAAGGCCGTGGTGCGCATCAACGGCGGCAGGACGCAGACGCTGTCCGCCGGGCAGGTTTCGCCGGAAGGAGTCAGGCTGCTCGAAGCCACCAGCGTGTCAGCCACCTTCGAGTATGGCGGCAGACGCCAGACGCTCTCCGCCGGGCAGGGCGCGGCCGTCGCATCCCTTGCGCCCGCGAAAACCGGGGACAGCGTGACGCTGCTCGCCGACTCGCGCGGCCATTTCATCACCACCGGCGTGATCAACGGCGTGAGCCTGCGCTTCATCGTCGACACCGGCGCCACCTCGGTCGTTCTGTCCAGCGCTGATGCGCGCAGCGCCGGCATCAATTACCTGTCGGGCGGCCGCACCCAGACCCATACCGCGAACGGCGTCGTCCCGGTCTACACCGTCAAGCTGGACACGCTGCGGGTCGGGGACATCGTGCTGAACAACGTGGATGCCATCGTGATCGAGGGCGGCAAGCTGCCGATGGCGCTGCTCGGCATGAGCTTCCTCAACCGCATGGAGATGAAGCGCGAGGGCCAGACCATGACGCTGATCCGGCGTTACTGAGGACGACCGGCCACTCTCCGTATCAGCGCTTGGCGCGCGTCCTGGCCGGCGCCGCAACCGGCCCGGCGTCCTGGGCGTCCCCCACCATCGACAGCAGGTGCCCGAACTTGGCGCGCTTGGTGCGCAGGTAGTCGCGATTGGACTTGCGCGGCGGGATCTCGATCGGGATGCGCTCGGTGACGGTCAGGCCGTAGCGCTCGAGCTGCCGCACCTTGTCCGGGTTGTTGGTCAACAGGCGGACCTTGCGCGCGCCGAGGTCGGCCAGGATGCGCGCGCCGGTCTTGTAATCGCGCATGTCCGCCGCGAAACCGAGCGCGTGGTTGGCCTCGACCGTGTCCCGCCCCTGGTCCTGCAGCGCGTAGGCGCGGATCTTGTTGAGCAGCCCGATGCCGCGGC
>CAZOQY010000201.1:0-3574 GCA_964581835.1 uncultured Streptomycetaceae bacterium
TTCGTCGCGCTGATCTTCGCCTACGGGCTGCGGGGCAGCACGGGGTTCGGGGGCGCGCTGGGCATGGCGATGCTGGTGGTGGTGCTGCCGATCAAGACGGTGGTGCCGGCGTGGACGCTGCTGTCCATCACGTCGTCGCTCGCCATCCTCGGCCACGACCGCAAGCTGATCGCCTGGCGCGACGTGGTGCCGTTCCTGCCGTGGTGCATGGCGGGAATCGCCATCGGTCTGTACTTCTTCACGACGCTGGACGCGCGCACGCTGGCGCAGCTCCTCGGCGCGGTGGTGTTCATCTATTCGGCGCACGCCCTGTGGACGACCTTCCGGCCCGCGGGCGGCTGGGAGATGCCGAAGCGCTTCGTGGTGCCGTTCAATGGTCTTGCCGCCGGCGCGACGGGAACCGTGTTCGGGACGATGGCCTCGATTTTCTTCGTCATGTATCTCAACGCGCGCAAGCTCGCCAAGGGCGCCTTCCGCGCCACCATGTCGGCGATGCTGCTGTCCATGGCGGCGGCGCGCGGTATTGGCTACTGGGCGGTGGGGGAGTTCACGCGCGACGCCCTGATCGTGTTCGCGGCGGCGTTCCCGGTGATGCTGATCGGTATTTACATCGGCAACCGCATCCACCTCGCCATTTCCGAACTGGCCTTCAAGCGCATCGTCGGGGCGACGCTGCTTGCCTGCAGCATCCCTTTGCTGCTCAAGTGAGCAGCAAAGGGAAAAGTGGAAAAGGAAAAAGGAAGTCGGGTAAAGGGAGGGTTGGCTACACCCTTCCCTTTTGCCTTTCTCCTTTTCCGTTCTCGTCAGAGACCGCCCGAAATCTTGTCGATGCCGGCCTGGGCGCAGGCGGCATCGCGGTGGCCGCCGGGCGCGCCGGAGATGCCGATCGCGCCGATGACTTCCTTGTTGGACAGGATCGGCAGTCCGCCTTCGCCGGTCGTGACCTTGTCGAGGAGGACTTGCGCGTGCGGGGGCGGATTCTTCTGCTGCGCCGCGCCGAATTCCCCGGAAGGCCGGCGGAACGTCAGCGAGGTATACGCCTTGCGCAGGCTGTTCTCGAGGGTGTGAGGATTGGCGCCGTTGTCGTGCAGCACGACCATGGTACGGGCGGCGCGGTTCAGCACCGTGATCGTCACCCTGTAGTTGTCCTTGCGGCAGGCTTCCAGCGCCACCGTCGCCATTTCCATTGCGGCGTTGAGCGAAAGCGTTCTCTCGCTCACCACCGCCTGGGCACTCGCCATGCATGGGGCAATAGCCAGCGTCGTCGCGAGCACCACCCCTATTCCGTTCTTCTTCATGGAACCTCCTTTGGATTGATGTGCCGAGCGCCCCGGAGACCGCTGGCGGCGTCTGTGTGCCGCTTGCGAGCAGATTACAGGAATTGTGACGGCGCGGGGTGGGAGAGTTATCCGCCCTCATCGATCATCACGATGTGAAATAATGCGGCGATGCCCTTCGTCGAAATCGCCAGCATTTTGCTGATCGCCGCGGTCGCCTGGCTCTGGCTGGACAGCCTGAAGGCGCGTGAAGTGGCGGTCCGCGCCGCGAAGGAGGTGTGCGCCGCCGAGGGGCTGCAGTTCCTCGACGATACGGTGTCGATTTCCGGGTTGATGCCCGCGCGCGACGGAGAGGGCTGGATCACCCTGCATCGCGCCTACCAGTTTGAATACAGCAACACCGGCGACAACCGTCTGAAAGGCAGCGTGGTCATGCACGGCCATCGCGTGGCGCTGCTCAATGTCGGACCCAGGGTCCTCCATTAAAAGGCGAAAGTCGAAAGGCGAAAGGCGGAAGGTGGAAGTTGCCGGATGTTTCGGTTTGCTTGAACGCCGGTCCGCCGTTGAGCCCGAGGCAGGGAATGCCCATCACCGTGAACTCGACCGTCAGCACGTCACCTTTTTCCCCGGACGGATAGTCTCCCGGCGCGAGGTGCACTGCGCCGACGGATGAATCGGGGAAGGTCTTCGCATAGAAACGCGCCGCTTCCTCGGCGTCGCGGTCGTACCAGAGACAGATGGTGTTTTTTGCCGGTTTGGCCATGTCTTTTCTCCGTAGTAATGGGCCGCCCGATGTCAGCCGTGCGCGTTGCGGCTGTCTGCCGGTGCTTCGTCACGCTCGTTCATTCCGTAGTCCCGCACCACCGCCGCGACTCGCAAGCGGTAGTTGGCGAACACGCCGCCGCGTCCCCGCGCCTGGGCGTGCCGGTGCCCGTCGAGGCTGCGCCAGGCTCGAACGGCGTCTTCATCGCGCCAGAACGAGAGCGACAGGTATTTCCCCTTTGTCGCCAGACTTTCGAAGCGTTCGACCGAAATGAAACCGTCGATTCGTTCGAGATCGGTCTTCAGGGAGCCTGCCAGCTCGAAATACTCACCGGCGCGCCCCGGGGACGGCCACACTTCAAAGATGACTGCAATCACGATTGCCTCCTGTTACGCCTGACCGATCAACGATCAGGCGACGCTGGTTGGAATGAGCATATCTCAAGTGCCCCGCTTGTAACGACACACTGTAGCGAGGGCACCTTTCCCTTTTCCCTTTCCCCTTTTCCCTTCAGCAAAGCGTTTGTTATGCTCCCGTCACCCGCACCTCGACACCATCAACATGAGCGCCAGCCCAAAATTCGCCTACGTCGGTTGTTTCTCCAGCGCCAAACGCAAAGCGAAAGGGAAGGGGGTTGCTGTATTCAGCATTGATAGCGCCGGCAAGTGGACCTACGTGGACGCCTGCGACGTCATCCCGAACCCGTCCTATATCTGCCTCGATCGGACGCAGCAGTATTTGTATTCCGCGCACGGCGACAGCGACGAGATCTGTTCGTATGCGCGGGATTCGCAGACCGGCAAGCTCGCATTCCTGAACAAGCAGAAGACGGAGGGGGACAACTCCTCGACGGTGGAGGTGGACCCGGGCAACCGCTGGGTGCTGCTGTCGACCGGGCCCGGGATCGCGCTGTTTCCGCGAAATGCCGATGGCACTCTGGGGCCCTATAGCGACCTGGTATTGCCGGAAGGCGAGCCGGGTCCGCTGCGGGAGGAGCAGGAGCATTCGCATCCTCATCAGGCGTCGTTCGACCTGACCGGGAAATTCGTCGTAGTGCCGGACAAGGGGCTCGACAAGCTGCTGGTGTACCGATTCGACGCGCAGCGCGGCAAGCTGGCGCCAGCCGACGTCGTGAAGTCGCGCTACGCCTCCGTGCCGCGCCACGTCGCATTCCATCCGGACCGGCCGTACGCGTACGTAGTGATGGAGCGGGATTGCACTGTTTTCGCCTGTCACTGGGATACCGGCGCCGGCACGTTGAGGCCGTTCCAGCGCATCACGACGTTGCCGACCGATTACGTCGCCGACAACATGGCGGCCGAGATCGCGATCCTGCCGTCGGGGAAGTTTCTCTATGCCTCGAACCGCGGTCACGAGAGCATCGTCATCTACGCGGTGGATGCGGCGACCGGCAAACTCGAGATCGTCGGCTGGGAGCCGGCGCGGGGCAAGAAGCCGCGCTTCTTCTGCCTGTCTCCGGACGGGAGTCGGCTCTACGTCGCCAACCAGGACAGCCACACCATCGTCGAATTCG
>CAZOQY010000201.1:3674-6085 GCA_964581835.1 uncultured Streptomycetaceae bacterium
GTGGCGGCGCGGATCATCGCGAAGAAACTGTCCGAGACCTGGGGCCAACAGGTCGTCGTGGACAACCGGGCCGGGGCGGGTGGCCTGATCGCGTTCGAAACGGTGGCAAAGGCCAATCCGGACGGCTATACGCTGCTCGCCACGAGTCCCAGCTTCGCGATCCAGCCGGGCCTCGCCGCCAAGCTGCCGTTCGACCCGATCCGCGACTTCGCGCCGATCACGCAGGCGTCCTCGGCACCCTACGTGCTGGTGACGTACCCGGGCGTGGAGGCGAAGTCGGTGAAGGAGTTGATCGGTATGGCCAAGGCGAGCCCGGGCAAGCTCAATTACGGCTCGGGCGGCGTCGGCAGCGCCCAGCACCTCGCCGCGGAGCTGTTCGACCTGATGGCCGGCATCCGCACGGTGCACGTGCCGTTCAAGGGCGCCGTGAGCATTCCGGAGGTGATCGCGGGCCGCATCCAGATGGTGTTCAGCGGCGTGCCGCAGTGCATCGCCCACGTGCAGGCCGGGCGGCTGCGCGCGCTCGGCGTCACCACGCCGAAGCGCACGCCGGCGATGCCCGCGGTTCCCACCATCGCCGAGGCGGGCGTGCCCGGTTACGACGTGACGGTGTGGTACGGCATCCTGGTGACGGGCGGCACGCCCCGGCCGATCGTCGAGAAGCTGAACGCCGACTTCGTCAAGACGATCCAGGCGCCGGACGTGCGCCAGCAGTTGACCGCGATGGGTCTCGATCCGGTCGGCAACTCCGTCGCGCAATTCACCGCGACCGTCCGCTCCGAGATCAAGCAGTGGGCCGACGTGATACGCCGCGCGGGCATCAAGCCTAACTAGAAGCTTTCTCAAAACCAAATCAGTCACAGAGAGCACAGAGAACACAGAGGGAGCCCCGGTTATCAGGCCAAGGTTCTTCTCTGTGTTCTCTGTGGCTAAACGGGGTTTTTGAGACAGGTTCTAGCGACTTTGGCAAGGTTCCCGTCACCCGTCACTCGTCACGCTTTCAGGAGGAAGTTGAATGCCGACGTTTGAGTGCGCGCCCGGCGTGCGGATGAATTATGTGATCGACGACTACACCGATCCGTGGCGCAAGCCCGAGACGGTGCTGATGATGCACGGCAACTGCGAGAGCGGCCAGGCGTGGTACGGCTGGGTGCCGCACCTCGCGCGGCATTACCGGGTGGTGCGGCCGGACATGCGCGGTTTCGGCGCTTCCACGCCGATGCTGGCGGATTTCGACTGGCCGATGGACACGGTGATCGGCGACTACGTGAAGCTGATGGACCACCTCGGCGCGGACCGTTTCCACGTGATCGCGGCCAAGATCGGCGGCGTGATCAGCCGCTCGTTCGCCGCGCGCCAGCCGAAGCGCGTGCACACGCTCACCATCGTCGGCTCGCCGCCGCCGGTGCGCGGCGACCGGCATACAGCCCCCGACCGCGTGCGCGAGGTCCGGGAGGAGGGCATCGAGCGCTGGGCGCGCCGCAGCATGGGGCAGCGGCTCGGCAGCAAGTTTCCCAGGGAAGGCGCCGAGTGGTGGATCCAGTTCATGGCGCGCACGCCGATGTCCACCGAACTGGGATTCGTGGGCACGATCAATTTCTCCGAGAACCCGGCCGACGTGCCGCGCATCCAGTGTCCCACGCTGGTGATCGTCACGCGGGGCAGCGCGCACGCATCGGTGGACGAGACCCACGCCTGGGTGAAGCAGATCCCGAATTCGACGCTCAAGGTGCTGGAGGGCGATTCCTTCCACTCGGCCGCGACCGACCCGGACGAGTGCGCGATGGCGGCGCGGGAATTCATCGCCCGGCATCCCTTTTCTTCTTAAGGTAAAAGGGGAAAGGCAAAAGTGGCTATTTTCCCTTTTCCCTTTCGACTTTTCCCTTGAGAAGGGCGGCCGGGCCGCCCTCCGCTCGCGTCAGCGCCCCCGCCGCGCGCCGCTGACGATCTCCCTGCGCACGTCGGTGATTTCGCGGGCGCGCGAGGCCTTGGCGCCGTCGCAGCGTCCGGGGCGCGGGCAATTCGTGCTGCGCGGGCAGATGATGCGCGCGGGCTTCGACAGCGCGTCCTCCACCCACGCGATGTTCAGCACGCGGGCGGCGCGCCGTATCGCCTCGGCGGCGTCCACGGGAATCCCGCCTTCGCCGTGCTGGCGCAGGCAGGCCTCGGTGATGCCCGATACGACGGCGTCCGCGTCCGCGCCCTGCTGGTCCAGCGCCGGGACGAGATCGATTCCGACCGATATCACGTGCGGGTTGCCCGCCATGTCGTTGGTGCGGCGCGAGTGGCAGCAGTACAGCAGCGACTGATTGCCTTCGCGCAGCACCGATATCTGCGAGCCGCGGTCCGGGCCGCGCAGTTCGCCGAGCATGCGGAAAACGGCCCAGTTCGGGCAGGGATCGGTAGCCTGC
>CAZOQY010000202.1:0-1399 GCA_964581835.1 uncultured Streptomycetaceae bacterium
CCATGCAACTGATCCTCATCACCGGCCTCTCGGGCTCGGGCAAGAGCGTGGCGTTGAACGTGCTCGAAGACAGCGGCTACTACTACGTGGACAACCTGCCGCTGCGTCTGCTGCAGCAGACGGTGGAACTGCTGGCGGCCGAAAAGCAGGAGCGGGTGTCCCTCAGCATCGACATGCGATCGGCCGACGAGCTGGCCGTCCTGCCCGCGCAACTCGCCGACTTCCGCAAGCTCGGGCACGACGTGCGCGTGCTGTTTCTCGAGGCCAAGACCGACACGCTCATCAAGCGCTTCTCCGAAACCCGCCGGCGCCATCCGCTGGCGGACGGCCGGCGCACGCTCACCGAATGCATCGAGCACGAGCGCAACCTGCTGGCGATCATCGCCGGTCTCGCGCACCGCATGGACACCAGCGACATCGGCCCCAACGTCCTGCGCGGCTGGGTCAAGGATTTCGTCGGGTTGCCGCACGCGGGCCTGACGCTGCTGTTCGAGTCGTTCGGCTTCAAGCACGGCGTGCCGCTCAACGCCGACCTCGTGTTCGACGTGCGCTGCCTGCCCAACCCCAACTACGACCCGCGCCTGCAACCCCTCACCGGGCGCCACCCCGCTGTGGCCGAGTTTCTCGGCGCCGACCCGGCGACGCGCAAGATGATCGAGGACATCCGGCGCTTCGTCGCCGACTGGCTCCCCGCCTTCGACCGCGACAACCGCAGTTACCTGACGGTGGCGATCGGCTGCACCGGTGGGCAGCACCGCTCTGTCTATCTCGCCGAGAAGCTGTCACGCATGTTCCATGGCCAGGGCCAGGTCATGGTGCGGCACCGTGAATTGAAGGCGTGAGTAGTGGCGACCGAGCAGGAAATCCATATATTCCCGCTGGGAACCGTCCTGTTCCCCGGCGGCCTGCTGCCGCTGAAAGTGTTCGAGCAGCGCTACATCGAGATGACCAAGACCTGCCTGCGCGACAACCGGCCGTTCGGCGTGTGCCTGATCCGGGAGGGCCGCGAGGTCGGCACGCCGGCCGTGCCCGAGCCGGTCGGCTGTCTCGCGGTCATCGAGCAGTGGGACATGCCCCAGCTGGGCGTATTCCACCTGGTCGCGCGCGGCGGCTCGCGCTTCCGCATCCGCGAAATGCGCGTCGCGCCCAATCACCTCATCTCGGCCACGGTCGAGACGCTGCCCGCCGATACGGGGTCGGATACGGCCGACCCGTTGTGCCGGGAAGTACTGCAGGCCATAGTCGATAAGGTCGGCGCCGAGCGATTCCCCGCGCCGTTGCGGCTCGACGATGCGGCCTGGGTCGGTTACCGCCTGGCCGAAGTGCTGCCGCTCGAATCGCGCGCGAAGCAGGAGCTGCTGGAGCTGACCGACGCCGGCCTGCGCCTCGAACGGCTGCG
>CAZOQY010000202.1:1499-6044 GCA_964581835.1 uncultured Streptomycetaceae bacterium
CTGCTGGTCTATTTCGGGCAGGACGGCTGCCCCTATTGCCGCGAGCTGATGCAGGTCGCCTTTCGCCAGAAGGACATCGCCGACGCGACTCGCCGTCATTTCCACGCCGTCGCCATCAACGTGTGGGGCGACCGCGAGGTCACCTGGCTCGACGGCAAGGCCATGAGCGAGAAGGCGCTCGCGGCCCGGCTCAAGGTCCAGTTCACGCCGACGCTGCTGTTCTTCGACGAAAAAGGCGCGGTGGCGTTGCGCCTCAATGGCTACTACCCCCCGCACCAGCTGCGCGCTGCGCTCGACTACGCCTCGGGCAAGGCGGGAAGCGGGCTTTCGTTCGCGGAATACCTCCGGCGCCAGGCGCCCGGGCCGGCGAGCGGGAAACTGCACGACCAGCCTTTCCTGATGAAGCCGCCCCTCGACCTCGACCGCTCGCGCAAACCGGGCACGCGGCCCCTCGCCGTGCTGTTCGAGCAAAAGCAATGCGCCGCCTGCGACGAGCTGCACCTGCAGGGATTCGCCGCGCCGGCCGTGCGCGCGCTCGCCGGCAAGTTCGACGTGGCGCGGGTCGAGCTGTTCGGGCGCGAGAAGGTGGTCACGCCGGGCGGCAAACCGCTTACCGCGGAGCAATGGGGGCGCGAGATGAAGGTCGCCTACACCCCGACGATCGTGTTCTTCGACGCCGGTGGCCGCGAAATCTTCCGCGCCGAGGCCTACCTGCGGCCGTTCCACCTCGAATCCAGCCTCGACTACGTCGCGAGCGGGGCCTATCTCAGGGAACCGAGCTTCCAGCGCTACCTGCAGGCCCGCGCCGAGCGCATCCGCGCCGCGGGCGGGCGGGTCGACCTCTGGTAAAGTGTGACACGATACAGCGTGACGCGGAAATTCGTGACGCGATGAATCGTGACGCGAGACTGCGGAGCTGAGGTTAGAAACGCCTTACCGTGTCACGCCTCACCGCGTCACGCTTCATCGCGTCACGCAGCACCGTGTCACGAAGTCCTAGAGCGCAGCGAGAATCTTCCGTACCGGCGCCGGAATCGCCGCGCCGCGCGCCTCCTCGAACGGCAGCCACACCAGCCCGGGCTCGGCCGCGCCGGGCACCAGCGCCGACACCTTCACGCGCAGCGGGTGGATGTCCAGGCTGAAATGCGTGAAGCCGTGCGCGATCTTCTCCAGCTTCTCTATCTCGGTGACGTGCGCGCCGAAGCGCTTGAGGCAGGCCGCCTCGATGTCCGATTTGCGCGGCGCTTCGGGCAGGCACCACATGCCGCCCCAGATGCCGGCCGCGGGGCGCTTCTCGAGCAACACCTCGCCGGCGCGCGTCAGCACCAGCATGATCGTGCTCTTGTGCGGGCGCTTCTTGCGCGGTCGCGAGCCCGGCAGCTTCGCGATGTGCCCGCGACGCAAGGCGACGCAATCGCCATGGACCGGGCACGAAGCGCAGTGCGGCTTCGAGCGCGTGCACACCGCCGCGCCCAGGTCCATCAACCCCTGGGTATAGGCCTCGATGCCGCGGCGGGGCAGCAGGCGCTCCGCCTCCCGCCACAGCAGGTCGGCTACTTTCTTCTCGCCGGGGTATCCCCGGACGCCCTTGTGGCGCGCGAGCAGGCGCTTCACGTTGCCGTCGAGGATGGCATGGCGCGCGCCCCAGGCGAACACGCAGATCGCCGCGGCGGTGGAACGCCCGACGCCCGGCAGCGCCGCCACCTCCTCGAACTTCTTCGGGAAGCGCCCGCCATGCGTGGTCGCGATCTCCTGCGCCGCCGCATGCAGGTTGCGCGCACGCGAGTAATAGCCAAGGCCGCTCCACAGCCGCAGCACCTCGTCCAACGGCGCGGCGGCGAGCGAGGCCACGTCGGGGTAGCGGGAGAAGAAGCGGTTGTAGTACGGGATGACGGTCGCGACCTGGGTCTGCTGCAGCATGACCTCGGACAGCCAGATCGCGTACGGGTCGCGCGTGCCCTGCCACGGCAGGTCGTGGCGGCCGTGCTTTTTCTGCCAGGCCGTCAGCCTGGCGGCGAAACCCTTGCTCATGTCAGAAACCCCGGATTAACCGCAGAGGCGCAGAGAAGTTCAATATTGAATCGACAAGATTAATAATAAATATCAACCCGCATTAACGAGCAAGCTCAGGCACACCGCGAAACGGCGTCACCTGCAGCGGCATGCTGGGCATCTAATCTCCGCCGCACAAGCAATAGTGTTGCAAGTGCGCCACCAAACAACGCCGCCCCCAGTTCAAACCATGCTCGCAAGGAAACGCCGAGACCAATAGCCACAATGCTACCCAAGGTGAAAACAACCCATGTTGCAGCTGACTTTCTGAAAGGCGCCACCAGCCACGCGGATAGCACGACAAATGCCGCGGCCATTGCCGCGCTGATGCAGAATACGCCCTGCGATACCAGAGGGTACCAAGGAGCGACGCACATACCGGAGATCTGCTCCTGCGGTGGACAAATGCTATCCACAGCTGATAGCAGCAACATGCCAATGATGAAGGCCGCGTACCACGCAACTATCGTGGCAGGAAGAATTGCGACCCATCTCAGATGCGTTCTCAATTTGATGTCCCACTACAAGTGGTTGGCAAATACCAGGTCGCGGATGCTGGTTGGCGGCAAGCACACCGAATAGAATCTGTTCCCGGAATATTTCTCCGCGCCTCTGCGGAAAATCCAGGGGTTCTTGGCGTCTTGGCGGCTAATTCAACGGTTACCGCCCCAGCAGGCCCCGCAGCCCGCCGGGTTTCGCGCCGTCCTTCTTCCCGGCGTCGTCCTGGCTGCCGCCCAGCTGCCGCTGCAGCAGGCCACCCACCGCCTGCTTCGCCGAGTCTTTGGCCATCGAGCCGAAATCGAGCTTGTAGGACGGTGCCGCCAGCGGCCCGGTAACGCGCATGGGCACGGTGAGGCCCTGCAACTCGTCGGTGTCGCGCCCGCCCTGGCCCTTGGACGTGCCGACGATCGAGGCTTTCACCAGGTAATGAATGGTGTCCTCGCCGATGTTGATGTCACCCTCTCCGCCCACGCGCAGGAGCGGCGACTTGAGCGACAGGTCGTTGTTGCGCGCGACCCCGCTCTTGATGTTGAACGTCGCGGTCAATTCGGAGAAATCGGTCTTCTGGGTCCTGTCCGCCGCCTGCGTCTGCTCGCCCCGCAAAGCGCCCAGCTTCGCCTTCGCGTTCCGGATCGAGCCGGCGATGTCGATGCCTTTCACCGATCCATCGGCCAGTTTCAGGGCCGCATTGCCGCCCAGCGCGCGCTTCATCGCCGAAACCGTGTTGCCCTGCGTCGTCACGTCCAGCGTCACGTTGCCCTTGCCCTCGAGGATGTCCTTGTCGGCAAGGTCCTTCAACAGCGGCCCCACGCTGATGCCGCTCATGTTGTGCTTCACGGCAAAGGCCGGCACGGCGGACGCCGCATTGACCGAGACCGCGCTGGCCAGCTTCCCCTGGTAGAAATCCGCGGTCAGCGGCTCGACATCCACGCGGCCGCCGCTCGCCTTCACCGTGGCCCGCACGTTCGACGCCCTCACGTTGTTGGCCTTGAACTCGCCGACTTTCAGCGTTCCGCCGGCACGCAGGTTTCTCAGCGCCGACAGGTCGAAGGGCGCCTCCTTTGCCGCCGGGGCCGACGCGCCGGCCGCCGGCTTCGAACCGCCCGCGGACGGCGACAGGTAGCGGTCCAGGTCGAGCTGGTCCACGTCCACGTCGAAACGGATGGCCGGTGCCGCGAATCCCGCGATCTCGACCTGCGCCTTGACGCTGCTGTCGACGAGTTTGCCCGCGAGCGTCGCCCGCGCATGCTGCTTTGCGCCGTCCACCGCCGCGTTGCCGGTGAGCTTCACGGCGAGATTGGCGAGACCGGCGGCCGTGCCTTTCGCGTCGAGCGCGATGTCGTCCAGCGCCGCGGTCTGCTTCGCCGGGTCGAACGTGAGCCGCGCCTTCAGCGTGACCGGCAGATCGAGCTTCGGCCGCTCGCCCTGCGCGTGGACGGAAAATTCGAAACCGGTCGGGGTCCCCGGCGCGATCCGCCCGGTCTTGAGATTGAGCTTCGAGAACCGGTACTGCGTGCCGGCCACCTGGTCGGTGTAGGTAACGGTCGCATCCGCGATCTCGACGCCCGCGACGTCGAAGCGCAGGTCGCCGGCGCCGCCTTTTCCCGCGGACGCCTCCCCGGAAGGAGCCGGCTTCCCGGCAAAATCGTCGATGTTGGTCCCGCCGTCCCTGCCCTTCACGATATTCGCGCGCAATCCCCTGACCCGCACCGTGTCCGCGATCGCCTGCCCCGAAAGCAGCGGCATCAGCTTCAGCGCGACCTGCACTTCGTCGACCGCGGCGAATTCTTTCTCGCTCGCCCGCTCCGACAGGGAAGCCTTGCCGACTCGGGCGCCCAGGCTCGGCCAGAACGAAAGGCCGATGTCGCCCTCGAGCCGGAGCGTGCGGCCGGTCTTCTCCTTCACCGCCTGCACCATCTGCGGCTTGTACTGGTTGGGATTGAAGCTCGCCGCGACGTAGGCCAGCACCGCGCCAACCAGTATGACCAGCCC
>CAZOQY010000203.1:0-6025 GCA_964581835.1 uncultured Streptomycetaceae bacterium
GGGGAGGTTGCCGCAGCCGGATAGCGCGGCGGCGATGGCGATGGCGAAAGCGGCGGCTTTGATCGAGCTTGTTTGCATGGAGTCAAATACTTAGGGAGCGAAACTGCGCAATTATGGCATGGTTGCCGGCAAGATGGCCTTCTTCGTCATTCCGACCCCTAGCGGCGCACCAGGCCGAGGTTGTCGTAAGCGACCGGCTCGTAACCGGCGAGCCGGCGCCTTGCGCGCAGGATCAGTCCTCCCCCAGTTCGGCCAGGATGGCGTGAAGCAGCTCGTCGCCCAGGTGGAAACCTTCTTGCGCAAGTCTTGAAAATACCGGTCGGGCGGCAGCAATCAGTCCTGCTTGCCGCGCCGCCACGATGATGCCCGCAGTACCGGTCATGGCAATCCCGAGCCGCTGCGCCACGCGCCGGGCCTGCAGGTCGTCGAGCAACACCAGCGTCCCCGACCCAAGCGCGAGGGCGGCGCGCAGCGTGCTCGCCTCGCCGTCGTCGAGCTGTGGTAACGGCGGTTCGGCCCACTCCTGCCGCAGCACGCGAATCCACCCTTGCTTGCGCGCGGCGAGAATCGCGGCGGCGCCGGGTAAATCGCGCGCACGGGTCGCCTCGTTTCCAACCGCTTTCGTGACCGAGATCGTCCCGAAAAGTTTGCGAAGCCAGCGAAGACCGTCAACGCGCGCAAGCCCGATCAGCGGGCTCGCGTCCGCGAGTACTATTTTGCGCGCCACGCCTTCAGGTTCTTGAGGTCTTCGCGCAATGTTCGCGCGTTAGCCCGGACCACGGGGATGCCGGCCCGGCCCATCTCCGTGATGAATGCCTCGAGCGGGATGCCGGCCACCCTGGCGGCCCGCCCGAGCGACAGGCTTTCGCTCTTGTAGAGCGCCGTCGCGAGCGCGAGCCGCACGCCCGGCTCGCCCAGCAGCCCTTCGTCGTCGAGATGGAACAGCACGGCCTCGGGCTGATCGCGGTTCATCACCACCACCGGTTGCCTGCGCGCCATGCGCAGCGCATCCGAGGGGTTGTTCTTGAGCTGGCGGATGTTGACGGTTTTCATCTAATGATCCCTTTAGATGTAGGAACATATGGTAGCACAAGGCATCGTTCCAGGGCCTCCGCTCCAGGGCGCGGAGTAAAATGCGAAGCGCTTGGGGTTTTCCTTGTACCTTGAATCCTGTCCCTTGAATCCCGAATCTGACCGCCCGTGCCGCACATCCTGATCGACATCTCCCGCCTGTGCTACCGGCGACTGGCCGGGCGGCTGCCCACCGGGATCGACCGCGTGAGCCTGGAATACATCCGGCGCTACGCCGGCGACGCCCGCGCCGTCCTGAGTCGCGGCCCTTTCAGCTCGGTATTGTCCGCGACGGAGTCCGGCCGGGTTTTCGGCATGCTGCTCGACCCCGCGGCCAGACCCCAGGCCCTGCGTCTCTTCATGACGACTTACCTGAGCTGGTGGGCGACCCCCGGCGTCGGGGGCGCCGTGCTGTTCAACACCAGCCATTCGGGGCTGGAGTATGCCGGCTACGCCGCGTCGTTGAGGCGCCGTGGAGCGCGGGCCGTGATTTTCGTCCATGACCTGATCCCGGTCACGCATCCGGAATACTTTCCCGCGGGCGAGGGCTCGCGCCATGCGATGCGCATGCGCACCGCCCTGACCGCCGGCAGCGGCATCGTCGTCAACTCGCAGAGCACGCTGGACGAGCTGGGACGCTTCGCCGGCGCGGAGGGGCTGCGCATGCCGCCCGCCGTGGTGGCGCCGCTCGCCTCCAGCCTGCCGCCGGTCGAGCCGGGACCGCGGCCGATCGCGGAGCCCTACTTCGTCGTCGTCGGCACGATCGAGCCGCGCAAGAATCACCTGCTGTTGCTGCAACTCTGGCGTCATCTGGTCGAGCAGCAAGATTCAAGATCCAAGATCCAAGATCCAAGGAGCGGCGCGGTTCCGCGGCTGGTGGTGATCGGGCACCGCGGGCACGAGAGCGAGGGCGTTGTCGACCTGCTGGAACGGTGCCGCCAGCTGGAGGGGGTCGTGATCGAACTGGGCCGGTGCAGCGATGCCGAACTCGCGACGTACCTGCGCCACGCCCGGGCGCTGCTGTTCCCCACTTTCGTCGAGGGCTACGGCATCCCGGTGGCCGAGGCGCTGGCGCTCGGCACGCCGGTCATCGCTTCCGATCTTCCGGTGTTCCGCGAAGTCGCGGGCGATATTCCCGACTACGCCGGCCCGCTCGACGGCAGGCGCTGGATGGAGCTGATCGCCGATTACGCGCAGCCAAACAGCGCGCGGCGTGAGGCGCAACTCGAGCGGATGAAGGCGTTTCGCGCGACGACGTGGGCGCGGCATTTCGAAAAAGTCGACGAGTTTCTCGCTTCTCTATGAAGACGATGGCGCCCCCTTTCCTGATTGACGTCAGCCGGCTGTTCTACCAGCGGCTCACCGGGCAGGTGGCGACGGGCATAGACCGCGTGACCGTCGAGTACGTGCGGCGCTATGGCGCGCGCGCGCGCGCCGTGCTGAAGATCGGCCCCTTGAGCCCGGTGCTGTCCGAGGCGGACTCCGCGAGGATGTTCGACTACGTCGCCGCTTCCGCGCCGGCGTGGCGGGGATTGTGGCTCGCCGCGAAGGCTTGCGCGGGCGCGCGGGCCGCGGCCGGTGTGAAGGACTGCATCCTGCTCAAGACCGACCCGTTCGGACACGACCGCCCCGGCCCCGTCGCGCGCTGCACGCGGGGAGGCGCCCGACTGGTATCCATACTGTACGACCTGATTCCCGCGACGCATCCGGAGTACTGCCGTCCCGGCGAGCGCGATCGCCATCTCGCCCGCACGCGCGCCGCGGTTGCGGCCAGCTCGGGACTCGTCGCGATCTCGCGCGACACGCTCGACGCCGTAAACAACTACGCCCGCGAGGCGGTCCTGCGCATGCCGCCGGCGATCGTGGCGCCGCTGGCGTCGAGCCTGCCGCGGGCGACGCCGGGGCCGAGACCGGTTGCGGAACCGTACTTCGTCGTGGTGGGCACGATCGAACCGCGCAAAAACCATTTGCTGCTGCTGCATCTGTGGCGGGAGCTCGCCGGCGCGCTGGGGGAAGCAGCCCCGCGGCTCGTGATCATCGGGCAGCGCGGCTGGGAATGCGAGAACGCCGTGGACCTGCTGGAGCGATGCCCGGCGCTGCGCGGGACCATCGTCGAGCTGGGCGCCTGCGGCGATGCGGAACTCGTGACCTACCTGAGCCACGCACAGGCGCTGCTGTTTCCGACTTTCGCCGAGGGCTACGGCCTGCCGGTTGCGGAAGCGCTCTCGCTCGGCACGCCGGTGATTGCCAGCGACCTGCGGGTTCTGCGCGAGGTCGCCGGGGAAATACCGGAGTACGCGGACCCGCTCGACGGCGCGCGCTGGCGGGAACTGGTGCTCGACTACGCGTCCGCCGGCAGCGCGCGGCGCGCGGCGCAACTCGAACGCCTGCGGGAATTCCGGGCGCCGGCCTGGGCGCAGCACTTCGAGACAGTCGATCGCTTTCTCGAAGCACTGGACGACGGACGGCAAACGACGAGCGGATGATGCGCATTACCCATCACGCATCACCCATTACTTTCTTGTAGCGTGAAAGATGCCGCGCCGGCGGGCGGCGGGGTTGCGCGTGTATCGGACCCGCGCAAAACCCACGTCGCGCAGCATGGCTTCGACGCAGGCCGGGTTCGGGCCCCACCAGTTGGTCGGATCGTCGTCCTGCTCGCGCCCCGGGTAGAACACCATCGCCGGGCGGCGCATCCAGCGCGCGTCGAGGTGCGTCTCCAGTATGAAGGTTTCCCCGGCCAGCGGCGCGAGCTGTTCCAGCACCAGCAACGGGTGGCGCAGGTGGTAGAACACGCCGGCGAACAGCACGACGTCGAAAGTACCGACGCGTTCGACCGTCAGCTCGGGCAGGTCGATGTCCATCACTTCGATGGCGGGCGCGAGCCGGGCGCGCGCCAGCTCGAAAGCCCGGCGATCGCCGCTGCAGCGGTCCGACCAGGCGAAATGATCGGTCGACAAAACCCGCGCTGCGCCGCGCCGCGACGCTTCGATGCTGTTGTAGCCGTCCCAGCAGCCGATGTCGAGAAAGGTCTTGCCGGCAATGCCGTCGCGAAAATAAACCTCGGCCTGCTTGCGCAGCGTATCCTGCTTGACGACGCCGGGACTCAGGATACCGTCGCCGAAATCGATCTGGTGGAACCACGTAAACGCGTTGACGCGCTCGCGCAGCGTCCGCAGTTCTTCGGGTGAGGACATGAGTCTTGCTTCCGATTATTGAAGCAGCCCCGCGTGCCGCAGCAACTGCGAGCCGAGTTCCTCCACCCGCAGGTCCCGTGACGAGGCGTCGCGCGGCGCCCGCCCCTTGCCCCAGATGAAGTAGTCGGTGCGCCCGTCGGCGAAGCCGGTGGCATCGTAGACCTTCTGCAGGATCGGCACGTGGTCGCCGTACCAGCACAGCCAGGCATCGCGCGGCGAGCGTTCCAGGTGCTCGCGCAGCGCGCCCACCATGCGATCGGCGTTGGCGAGGTGGCGCAGGTAGATGGTGAGATCGTCGTAACCGTCGGGCGGCGGCGCCGCGTACAGGCGCTCGATGTCGCCCGGCGCGACTCTTTCCAGGTGCAGCGGCCCGTGGTTCTCCATGGTGATGAGGAACAGCAGGGTCGGCTGCGTCGCCTCGTCGAGCAGCGCGCGGGCCTTCTCCGTCACTGCCCGGTCGCTCACGTAGGGGCCGTAACGCTCGGCGTCGCGGAACGCTTCGAGATCGACGAAGCGGTCGAAACCCAGCGGGGGATACGCGGTATCGCGGGAATAGAAGCTCGCCGGGTACGGGTGCACGCAGATCGTGCGGTAGCCGGCCCGCCTGAGAAAACTCGCCAATGTCGGAATGCCCTGCTGCGCGAGGCGCCGGTTGGGATTGAAGCGGTGCACGCCGATCTCGTGCGCGGCCAGCCCCGTGAGGAAGGAAAACTCCGAGCGCGAAGTGTTGCCGCCCCACGCCGGCACGTGCACGCAGCCGCGCAGCACCGACGACTCCCGGATGGCATCGAAGGCTTCCAGCAGGCCGGGACGGACGCCCGCGTGCAGCCGGCGCGCATCGAAGAACGATTCGCTCTGCACCACCACGATGTGCGGCAGCCGTTCCGCCGCGGCAACGACGGGAGGCGAGGAAAAGTGCGTGTCGGGCAGCGGATGGCGGCCGCGCTCGGCGAGGTAGTAGCGCCACAGGCTGGGCAGCAGGCCCAGGGCCTCGAGGTCGGCGGAAGGATCGAACCGGGACGGCCGCTCGCGCGGGGTGCCCAGCCACAGCAGCGCGCCGCCCGCCGCGGCGATGATCGCCAGCCCCGCCAGAAACGCCGGCCATCCCAGGCGCGATGCCAGCGAGGACTCGAACGTCACGCCCACCCAGATTGCGGCAAAGAACAGGCCGAAGCCGGCGACGGCGCGCCCGATGCCGAAGTACGGGAGGAACAGCCTCGGGTGGCGCATCGTGTCGGTGAAGTATTCGAAATCGGCGAAGACGAAGGGCTCGCGCAGCGCGCGGTACTTGGCGTTGCTGGTCAGCACCAGCAGCAGCAGGCCGGAGAGCTGCAGGAGCGCGGCGAACCAGGGGCGCTGCGTCGCGAGCAGGTAGGCGCAATAGATCAGCAGCCACAGGCCGAACTGCGCCGCGTACGCGCGCGCCGGCCGCCCGAAAACCCGCGGCGCGGGAGTCAGCAGCCGCTCGACGAGGAACGCGAGCACGGCGCTGCCCAGCAGGGGGATCGCGGTCGCGAAAAAAAACTCCGAATAGACAGGATTCACGAAATGCTTTTTAAAAACCCGTTAAAAACCCCAATGGACAGGATTAACAAGATTAACAAGATTCAATCAAAGTGCTTTCTTTTCCTGCCTTGAAAAACCCGTCAAGATCATTGATAAAAAGGATTAACAGAATTAAAACAAAAATCTTTCACACTTTTGCGAAGCTGTAATTCTGTCTCAAACGTATCGAATTCGCTGAAAACAGAAGCAAA
>CAZOQY010000204.1:0-5992 GCA_964581835.1 uncultured Streptomycetaceae bacterium
GGTCTTCGGGTCTTTCATGATCGGCAGGCCCCACTCCTCGAACTGGTGCACCGTCGAGTCGACGTGGCGGGCCATGTCGAAGAGCAGGTCCTCGCGCACCATGCCCATCAGGTCGATGCGCGCGTAGCGGACGTGGTCCTCCGGGTTGTTCTCGCCCCAGCGCGTGCCCATGTAGCAGTTGATCGCGTACAGGCCCTGCGCGACAGCGCCGGAGCGGTCGATGTTCGCCTTCTCGGCAATGACGATCTTCTTGTTCTGGCCCCAGAATCTCGCCTCCCAGGCGGCACCGGTGCCGCCGAGACCCGCACCGACGACCAGGATGTCGATGCCGTCTTCGATGATCGTTTCGTAGGCCATGTCAGTAGTAGACGCCCTTCTTCAGCGCGAGGCCCGCGTCCTGGAGCGTGCGCAGGCCGCCGTCATCCATCCGGATCCATTTCGGCTCGTTGTACAGGAGCTCGCCATCGCGCATTTCACTGCTGGGCGCGGGAACCTCCGCAAGCTTGGGGATCGCCTGTCCCCAGGGCTTGGTAGTGATCGGCGAAAGGAAGTTCTTCTCCGTGCCGTTGCGGAACTTGATCTTCCAGGCGATCGTGCCTTTCTGCTCGTCGCGGTGGACACGAACACTGTGGCCGAGGGGGGCGAAGTCGGCATATCCGCGCACGTCGATCGCATTCTGCGGACAAGCCTTGACGCAGGAGTAGCACTCCCAGCACATGTTAGGCTCGATGTTGTAGGCGCGGCGATAGGTCGTATCGATGTGCATGATGTCCGAGGGACAGATGTCGACGCAATGTCCGCATCCGTCGCAGCGGGTCATGTAAACGAAAGTTGGCATAAGCAGGCTCCTTGATGTGTCCCGACAGAACTTGCGGGGTATTTTCTAATAGTGGCGGGGCGCTTCGCGCTTGATGCCAAGTCCCATATCCATCGGAGCATCTTTCAACAGTTCCATGGAGTGTCTTTTCTGCTGTTCGGGATCGTCACGGGTCAGCGTCGGCAGGTTCTCGACCGTGCCGTTGGCCTCGGAGACTCTTTTCTCGAAGGCCGCAGCCGGCTTGAAGAACATGTGCGCGAACTTGGACCAGGGCACGGAGCCGAACAGAACCGCCGTGGCGATGATGTACAAACCGAAGAACGTGCTGGCCCCGGCGCTGCCCTTCGTTTGCAGGAAGGCCCAGATCAGGCCCAGCGTCACGCTGGCCAGCAGCGACAGGATGAACAGGTCGGCGTGCATGATGCGCAGCGGCGAATTGCCTTCGGCGGCAACGTCCACGCGGATGAAAAACCAGAACCAGTAGCCGCCCACGCAAACCATCATGCCGCCGATCCACCACAACATGGGCAGTATGGAAGGCGTCGGCGTCGCGGCCGTCGGGTAGCAGAAGACCATCAGGGCCGTGGCACCCGCGTACATCACGAATCCGTACATGGTCAGCAGGTGCGCAATGCGGCGGCGCACGTTGCAGAATTCACCGGAGGCCAGCACATCCACAACACCGGTTTTGATGGCGATCGACAGCAGCTCGCCACCGCCGACCGGCTTCGCCTCCCGGCTTTTATTGCGCCAGTTGCTGAAGAAATACCTGGCGCTGCCCTTGTGCACGATATCGAACAGCGTGCCGGCCACGACCAGGAAGACCATGACGGCGACGAAGGTCGGCATGAAGGCAGGCGGTATGAACGCCGAGAGCTCGGCAAACGGATTGCTGGTGAACATCAGGACCCCCCCTTTACCGCGTTGATTCTAAACGCGCCGGCAGCGGCACACGCGAAAAAAAGGTTATACCGCCATAGAAAAAACTTGGCACCGCATCAGCTACAATGAAAAGGGAGGTACGGTCTGAAAATCTGCATAGTCTCCGACAGCCACGACCATCGCGAGCCGCTCGCTGCCGCCCTCGGCGAGGCAAAAGCGCTGGGCGCCCAGGCGGTGCTGCATTGCGGCGACCTGGTGGCGCCCTCCACCCTGCATGCCGTCATCGGGCTGGCGTTGCCGATCCACCTGATCCACGGCAACAACGCGGGCGATCTGTTCTACCTGTCGAAGTGGGCGCAGGAACCCGGGAACCGCCTGCAATACTACGGCCAGGACGGCTCCCTGACGCTGGCGCACAAGAGGATTTTCATGGTGCACTATCCCCATTACGCCAGAGCAATGGCGCTGACCGGCGACTACGACCTCGTATGCAACGGCCACGAGCACCGTGCCGTGATCGAGCGTATCCGGAACGTCAAAGGGGGCGAGACGCTGCGCATCGACCCCGGAACGGTCGCGGGCGTGAGCGCGCCCGCGACCTATGTGCTCGGCGACCTGCAAACATTCGAGTTCGAAATCCGGCAGGTGCCGTCTCCATGAGCGCAGGCGCGATCGGCCATGCGGCAACTGCCGGCCTGCTAGGCCTGTTCCTGTCGTTCCCCACGCAAGGTCAGGTCCTCAAGACGCAGGAACACGCCATCCGCGTGGCGCGTCTTGTGGAGGGGCTCGAATATCCCTGGGGGCTCGCTTTCCTCCCCGACGGTCGGATGCTGGTGACGGAACGCGCCGGGCGCCTGCGCATCGTCGGCAAGGATTTTCGGCTCGAGCGCGAGGCCGTATCGGGTCTGCCTTTCATCGCCGTATCCGGCCAGGGCGGCCTGCTCGACGTCGCCCTGCACCCCCGCTTTGCCGAGAACGGCCTCGTCTACCTGTCCTATACCGGCCGCGGCACGGACGGCGTCGGCACCGAGGTTGCCCGCGGCCGACTCGCCGGCAACCGCCTGGAAAACGTGCAGGTGATTTTCCGCCAGCAGCCGCGAGGCGGCACCGGGCGGCACTTCGGCTCGCGGCTGGTGTTCGATCGCGACGGCCACCTCTACATCACGCTCGGCGACCGCGGCGAACAGAACCGCGCGCAGTTGCCCGACGACCATGCCGGCTCGGTCATCCGCCTGCACGACGACGGACAGGTGCCGAAAGACAATCCCTACTCGGGGAAACCGGGCTGGAAGCCGGAAAAGTACACCCTCGGCAACCGCAACATGCAGGGCGCGGCGCTGCACCCGCAAACCGGCCTGCTGTGGACCCACGAGCATGGGCCGCAGGGGGGTGACGAAATCAACGTGATCCGCGCCGGCGTGAACTACGGCTGGCCGGTCATCACCTACGGCGTCAATTACGGCATCGGCACGCGCATCGGCGAAGGCACGCAAAAACCCGGCATGGCCCAGCCGATCCATTACTGGGTACCGTCGATCGCGCCCTCGGGCATGGCGTTCTATACCGGGGACAGGTTTCCCGCCTGGCGCGGCGACCTGTTCGTCGGCGCGCTGCGCGACCAGATGCTGGTGCGGCTTAAGCTCGACGGGGAAAAAGTGGTGAGGGAAGAACGGATGTTGAAAAACGCGCTCGGCCGCATCCGCGACGTGCGCAACGGCCCGGACGGCTATATATATCTGCTGACCGACGAATCGAACGGCGTGCTCGCACGCCTCGAGCCGGTCAGTCCCTGAGCAGGGACCGGAACGCTAAGCGGCGGCGCGGCTTTCCACTTCGACCACTTCGGGTTCCGGCTCCCGGGCGGCCGACGCCGTTTGCGCCGGCTCGCCGCTGCGCTCCACCAGGGAGCCGAGGTCTTCCAGCGGCGGCAATTCCTCGAGCGAGGCGATGTTGAGGTCGTCGAGGAACGTCCTGGTCGTCGCCAGCAGTTCGGGACGACCGGGAATCTCCTTGTGCCCCACCACCTCGACCCAGCCGCGCGCCTCCAGCGCCCGGATGATGTTGGCGGACACGACGACGCCGCGGATTTCCTCGATGTCGCCGCGGGTGACCGGCTGCCGGTAGGCGATGATCGCGAGCGTCTCCAGCACGGCGCGGGAGTATCGCGGCGGCTTCTGGGGGTTCAGGCGGTCGAGAAACGGCTGGAACTCGGGCCGCGCGCGGAAACGCCAGCCGGAAGCGACGTGCACGAGCTCGATGCCGCGGCCCTGCCAGTCATCGCGCAGCGCGTCGAGCACGCGGCGCAGCGCGTCGCTGGAAAGCTCCTCGTCGAAGAGCTTCTTCAGTTCGGACAGCTGGAGCGGTTCCTGGCTCACCAGCAGCGCCGTCTCCAGCACCTTCTTCATCTGTTCCAGGTCGAGCGTATTCGTTTCCATAGGGGTATCCCGTCATTCGACGGCCGCGAGATGGCCGGTCTTGAGTTTCACGTAAATGGGCGCGTAGGCCGCCTGCTGGCTCACTTCGATCAGGCTCTCGCGCGCGAGCTCGAGTATCGCGAGAAAGCTCACCACCAGCACCGCGATGCCCTGCTCCGGCTCGAACAATTCCAGGAACTCGACGTAGCGCACTTCCTGCAGGCGCCGCAGGATGCGCGTCATGTGGTCGCGCACCGAAAGCTGCTCGCGCGTGATGCGGTGGTGCTTGTTGACCGCGGCGCGATTCAGCAGGACCAGCCAGGCCGAGCGCAGGTCCTCGGTGCTCACCTCCGGCAGCCGCTCGACCACGGATTGGTCGAACAGCACCTGGACCAGGGAAAAATCGCGGCCGGCCTGCGGCAACTCGTTCAGGCGCTGGGCGGCAAGCTTCATCTGCTCGTATTCCATCAGGCGCCGCACCAGTTCCGCGCGCGGATCTTCCTCGGTCTCGCCCAGCGCGGGCCGCGGCAACAGCATCCGCGACTTGATCTCGATCAGCATCGCTGCCATCAGCAGGTATTCCGCCGCCAGCTCGAGCGAGCGGGTGCGCATGATTTCGACGTACTCGAGGTATTGCGCGGTCAGCGGCGCCATCGGAATGTCGAGGACGTTGATGTTTTCCTTGCGGATGAGGTAGAGCAGCAGGTCGAGCGGCCCCTCGAACTGCTCGAGGAACACTTCCAGCGCATCGGGCGGGATGTAGAGGTCGTGCGGCAGCTCCAGCAGCGGCCGCCCGTAGATCATGGCGATCGGTTCCGCCGCGCCGACTGGCTGGGTCATGGCTTCAGTCATCGTTATCGAGCGGCGATTGGCGCGCGCCGGCCGCGGCTTTCAGGAATTCAGGGGGGAAGATGCCTGCCGGCGGAGGAAAATCTGCCGGACGGTTCACACGATACACATGCAGTTCAGCGGCCTTGCGGCCACCGCCCTGCAATAGCGACGGAGGCATCACGGCATTCTACAAGGAATCCGCCGCAAAACCTACCGAAATTCGAAGCCACTAGGAGTAGTCGAGTCCCATCGCCTGCTTGACCTCGCGCAACGTCTCGTGCGCCAGCTTGCGCGCTTTCTCGCAGCCGTCGGCGATGATCGAGCGCACCAGCGTCGGGTCCTCCAGGTATTTCTCGGCCCGCTCGCGGATCGGCTTCAGTTCCTCGACAACGGCGTCGATGACGGGCTGCTTGCACTCCAGGCAGCCGATGCCCGCGCTGCGGCAACCCGCCTGCACCCACGCCTTGCGCTGCTCGTCCGAGTACACCTGGTGCAGTTGCCAGACGGGACACTTGTCGGGATCGCCGGGATCGGAGCGCTTCACCCGCGCCGGATCGGTCGGCATGGTCTTGATCTTCCTGGCGATGACGTCGGCGTCCTCGCGCAGGCCGATGGTGTTGTCGTAGGACTTGGACATCTTCTGCCCGTCCAGCCCCGGCATCTTCGACGCCGCGGTCAGCAGCGCCTGCGGTTCCATCAGCACCACCTTGCCGCCGCCCTCGATGTAGCCGAACAGCCGCTCGCGGTCGCCCATGGGCAGGTTCTGCGTCTCCTCCACCAGGGCGCGCGCCGCGGCCAGCGCCTCCGCGTCGCCCTTCTCGAGGAACTTGGTGCGCTGCTGGCGGTAGATCCTGGCACGCTTGGCGCCCAACTTCTTGATAGCGGCCTCGGCCTTCTGCTCGAAACCTTCCTCGCGGCCGAACACGTGGTTGAAGCGGCGCGCCACCTCGCGGGTAAATTCCACGTGCGGCACCTGGTCCTCGCCCACCGGCACATGGTTCGCGCGGTAGATCAGGATGTCGGCGCTCTGCAGCAGGGGGTAGCCGAG
>CAZOQY010000205.1:0-5987 GCA_964581835.1 uncultured Streptomycetaceae bacterium
GGATCATCGGCGTGAGATGCGGCACGAAAACGAGGTTGACCGGCCGGCCGGCGGCCCGCGTGAGCCCCTGCGCGATCTCGGGATGGTGACGATGCCCCGCCACGCCGTAGGCCTTGAAATTATCCGAGGCTTCGGCGAGCAGCGTGTGTACTTCCGCCTTGCGGCCGGCGCCGGAAACGCCCGACTTGGCGTCGGCAATCAGGTGATCGAGATCGACGATGCCCGACTCGACCAGGGGCAGCAGGCCCAACTGGACCGCGGTTGGATAGCAGCCGGGGTTGGCGACGATACGGGCCTCGCGGATTTTCGCGCGGTTCACTTCCGGCAACCCGTATACCGCCTCGGCCACGAGTTCGGGGCAGGCATGCTTCACGCCGTACCATTGCTCCCATACCGCGACATCCTGGATGCGGAAATCGGCCGCTATGTCGATGACGCGGACGCCCGCATCCACAAGCGCCCGTGCCTCGCCCATGGCGACGCCGTTGGGCGTGGCGAAGAACACCAGGTCGCAGGCCTCGAGCCCGGCTTTCTCGGGATCGGAAAACCTGAGCGACAGCTTGCCGCGCAGGCTGGGAAACATCTCGGCCACGCCCGTTCCCGCCTCCTTGCGCGAGGTGATCGCGGCGAGCTCGCAGTCCGGATGCCGGGCGAGCAGGCGCAGCAATTCGACCCCGGTGTACCCGGTGCCGCCGACGATGCCGATGCGGATGCCGTTCTTCGCCATGGCTGATGCGCTTCCTTGCTCTACAGACAACAAAGCCGCCCGCAGGCGGCTTTGCGCGGGCAAACCGATATTACCGTTTCGAGTACTGGCCGCGGCGGCGCGCCTTGCGCAGACCCACCTTCTTGCGCTCGACTTCACGCGCGTCGCGCGTGACCAGGCCCGCTTTCTTGAGCACGGGCTTCAGCGAGGCGTCGTGCTGGATCAGCGCGCGGGTGATGCCGTGACGGACCGCGCCGGCCTGCCCCGACTCGCCGCCGCCGTCGACGTTGACCGAGATGTCGAAGGTGGTGAGCATGTTGGTCAGTTCGAGCGGCTGGCGCACGACCATGCGGCCGGTTTCGCGCGAGAAGAACACGTCGACGGGCTTGCCGTTCACCGTGATGTCGCCCTTGCCGGGCCTGAGGTAGACACGCGCCACCGACGTCTTGCGGCGACCGGTGCCGTAATTCTGGTTCTGACGCTGCATCGCGGCCATGCTGAATCTCCCTCGGATTTCGCTCAGATTACGAGTTGTTTCGGTTGCTGCGCCGTGTGCGGGTGGCTGACGCCGGCGTAGGTTTTCATCTTCTTCAGCATCGCGTAGCCCAGCGGACCCTTGGGCAGCATGCCCTTGACCGCGAGCTTCAGCACGCGATCCGGGTGGCGCGCCTGCAGCTTGGCGAAGCTCGTGCTGTAGACGCCGCCGGGATAGCCGCTGTGCCGGTAATAAATCTTGTTCTGCGCCTTGCGGCCGGTCACGCGCAATTTGTCGGTGTTGACCACGACGATATAATCGCCGGTGTCCACGTGCGGCGTGAACTCGGGCTTGTGCTTGCCGCGCAGCCGTCGCGCGATCTCGGAGGCGAGGCGCCCAAGCACCTTGCCGGTGGCATCCACCACGTACCAGTCGTGCTTGACCTCGTGGGCTTTTGCGGAAAACGTTTTCATCGGCTTTCTGAGCCCCAGCCGGGGCGTGCGGAAAAGGGCGAATTCTATTGGAAATCAGGCGCATGTGTCAAACCTTGTGTGACCCCTGCAGGGCGGGCGGCGGGCTCACGCCACCAGGCCAGGTACCTGCGTGGAGTGGCTGATTACCAACGCTTTTGCGGCCCTGCTGGTCCCGCCGGGCAGCCTTTTGCTGCTTGCCGCCATCGGGGCCCTGGCGACCCGGCGCCGGCCTCGCATCGGCCGGGCGCTGGTCGGGTTGTCCCTGGTCGCACTGTACGCCCTCTCCACCCCGTTTACGGCCGGCCTGCTGCTGAGGTCATTAGAGCCGGCGCCGCGCGACCCCTTGTCCGAGAACAACGGCCAGGCGATCGTCGTGCTGGGAGGCGGCACCTATTTTTCAGCGCCCGAGTACGACGGCCGGGACACCGTCAGCGCGCCATCCCTGGTGCGCCTGCGATACGCCGCGCAACTGCAGCGCGCCACGGGCAAGCCGGTGATGGTGACCGGCGGTGCGCCACAAGGTAACGCCAGTTCCGAAGCGTCACAGATGCAAACCGCGCTGGAACGCGATTTCAGCGTGCCCGTAAAGTGGGCGGAACAAGGCTCCAACAACACGCTGGAAAACGCCCGCCTGGGATACCGCCTGCTCGATGCCGCCGGGGCACGGCGCATCTACCTGGTCACCCATGCCTGGCACATGCCGCGCGCGAAGCTCGCCTTCGAGCATGCCGGCTTTACCGTCATCCCGGCGCCGACCGCCTACGTGACGCATCACCGGGTAACCCTGCTTCATTTCCTCCCGGATGCCGATGCGCTCGTCAACAGCAGCCGTTTTTTCCACGAAGCGATCGGCATCGGCTGGTATCATCTGCGCATATTCCTGTCGGGTCGCCCATGAACGTTCGCATCAAGTGGCTGGAAAACGTCGCCTTCGTCGGTGAATCCGGGAGCGGTCACGCGCTCGTCATGGACGGCGCGACCGAGGGCGGCGGCCGCAACCTGGGCCCGCGGCCGATGGAAACCGTGCTGATCGGCACCGGCGGCTGCACCGCCTACGACGTCGTGCACATCCTGAAAAAGGGTCGTGCGCCGATCACCGATTGCGTGGTGGAAATCGCCGCCGAGCGGGCGGAGCAGGATCCCAAGGTGTTCACGAAGATCCATTTTCACTTCATCGTGACCGGGAAAAGCCTGAAGCGCGAACAGGTCGAACGCGCCATACACCTGTCGGCGGAGAAGTACTGCTCGGCCTCGATCATGCTCGCCAGGACCGCGGCGATCACGCATGACTTCGAGATCCGGGAAACCGGAACCGCCAGCTCGCCTGCCGCCTAGATCCAGTACGCGGTCCCGGTCATCACACTGGACGACACGCGCATTGCGTCCCGCGCGGGACGCGGCAATTCGGCGGCACCCTGCTCGATCGCGGTTGTGGCGTGGCGCGCCTCGTCCTCCTTCATCGCCTCGACGATGGCGCGGCTCTTGCGGTCGCTTTCGGGCAACCTTGCCAGGTGGCCCTGGAGGTGCGTAACGACCTGGCGCTCGGTCTCGGCCAGGAACCCCAGGTTCCAGCGATCTCCGATCAGGCCCGCCGCGGCGCCGATCGCAAACGAGCCGGCGTAGAAAACAGGATTCAACAGGCTCTTGCGCCCGCCCAGTTCTTCGATCCGGTGCTCGGTCCAGGCGAGGTGCTCGGTTTCCTCGCGCGCGGCCTGTTCCAGCGCCACCCGCGCGCGCTCGTTGCGCGCCGTCAGCGCCTGGCCCTGATAGAGAGCCTGCGCGCAAATCTCGCCGGTGTGATTGACCCGCATCAGGGATGCGGAAAGCCTGCGCTGCTCTTCCGTCATGGCCGCTTCCGCCAGGTCCCGGCCGGGCGTCTGCCGCAGTGATTGGGCCGGGGCAAAAACCGTCCGCAGCCCCTTGTCGAAGGCAGCGATCAACTGGTCGAGTGAAGGCAGCGGCGTCATGGGGCGAGTATAGCGTTATCAGGCAGGGCCAAACAGGCGTGCCAGTTCCGCCCCCGGGTCGGCGGCGCGCATGAAAGCCTCGCCGACCAGGAAGCATCCCACCTCGTGCACGCGCATGCGCGCGACGTCCTCCGGCGCGAGGATGCCGCTCTCGGTCACCACCAGTCGCCCCTTGGGGACGCGCGCCAGCAGGCCGAGCGTGGTTTCCAGGCGCGTCTCGAAAGTCCGCAGGTCGCGGTTGTTGATGCCGATCAGCGGCGTCTTCAGCGCCAGGGCCAGTTCCAGCTCTGCGGCATCGTGCGCTTCGACCAGCACCGCCATGCCAAGCCCTTGCGCGGCGGACTCCAGTTCATTCATGCGGACGGCATCGAGCGCGGCCACGATCAGCAGTATGCAATCCGCTCCCGCGGCGCGCGCCTCGTACACCTGGTAAGGATCGATCGTGAAGTCCTTGCGCAGCACCGGCAGACGGCATGCCGCGCGCGCCTGCCGCAAGTGTTCGAGCGCGCCCTGGAAAAACTGCTCGTCGGTCAGCACCGAGAGGCAGGTCGCGCCGTGGCGCTCGTAGCTCGCGGCGATGGCGCCGGGATCGAAATCCTCGCGCAGCACTCCGCGGCTCGGGCTCGCTTTCTTGATCTCGGCGATGATCGCGGGCCGCCCGGCTTCGAGCCGCGCGCGCAGGGCGCCGGCGAAATCGCGTGGCGGCGGTGCCGACCGTACCGCGGCCTGCAGCGACGCAAGAGATTTCGCTTTCTTGGCGCGCGCAACCTCCTCCGCTTTCACGGAGAGGATGCGCCGCAACACGTCAGACATTGGCCTGGGTCTGGCTGAAACCGACGAAGGCGTCGAGCTTCCTGCGCGCCGCGCCGCTCGCAATGGTCTCGAGCGCCTTGTTCACGCCCGCCGCGAGGGTCGGCGCGAGCCCGGCCACGTAGATGCTGGCGCCCGCGTTGAGCGCGACGATATCGCGCGCGGCGCCGGGTTCATTGCCAAGCGCCGCCAGCACCATCGCCCTGGAGCGCTCGATGCCGTCCACCTTGATTTCGGCGCCGTCGTGCGTTTTCAAGCCGAAGTCCCGCGGCGAGATTTTGTACTCGCTGATCCTGCCGTCCTTGAGCTCCGCCACCTGGGTCGGCCCGGAGATCGAGATCTCGTCGAGTCCTTCGAGTCCGTGCACGACCATCACGTGCCTGCTGCCGAGCCGTTCCAGCACGCGCGCCTGGATGCCGACGAGATCGGGGTGGAACACGCCCATCAGCTCGAGCCTGGCGCCCGCCGGGTTGGTGAGCGGGCCGAGTATGTTGAAGATGGTCTTGACGCCGAGCTCGCGCCTCACCGGCGCGGCGTGCTTCATGGCGCCGTGGTGCAGCGGCGCGAACATGAATCCCACGCCCACCTCGTCGATGCAGCGGCCGATGCTCTCCGGCTTGAGATTGATGTTGGCGCCGAGCGCCTCCAGCACGTCGGCGCTGCCCGATTTGCTCGAAACCGAGCGATTGCCGTGCTTCGCCACGCGCGCGCCGGCGGCGGCGCAGACGAAAGTCGACGCGGTCGAGATATTGAAAGTATGCGCCCCGTCCCCGCCGGTGCCGACGATGTCGATCAGCCGGTCGGGATCCTTCACCGGCACCTTGGTCGCGAATTCGCGCATCACTTCCGCCGCGGCCGCGATCTCCCCGATCGTTTCCTTCTTGACCCGCAGGCCGACGACGATGGCCGCGATCATCGTGGGCGTGACTTCGCCGCTCATGATCGCCCGCATGAGCGAAAGCATCTCCTCGCGGAAAATTTCCCGGTGCTCGATCACGCGCGCCAGCGCTTCCTGCGGGGTCATGGTTTCGCTCTCTCCAGAAAATTCCCGAGCAGGCGATGCCCGTGCTCGGTGAGGATGGACTCGGGATGGAACTGCACGCCTTCAACCGCGAGGTTGCGGTGACGCACGCCCATGATCTCGCCATCTTCGGTCCAGGCGCTGACCTCGAGGCAGTCGGGCAGGCTCGCCCGCTCGATTACCAGCGAGTGATAGCGCGTGGCCGTGAAAGCATCGGGCAGTCCGCGGAACACGCCGCGGCCGTCATGGTGAATGGCGGAAGTCTTGCCATGCATCAACTGCTTCGCGTGAACGACTTTTCCGCCCAGCGCCTGGCCGATGGCCTGGTGGCCCAGGCACACGCCGAGTATCGGCACCTTGCCGGCGAGATGCTTGATCAACGGCACCGAAATGCCCGCCTCGTTCGGCGTGCAGGGGCCGGGCGAGATGACGATCCTCGCCGGGTTGAGCCGCTCCACGCCTTCGAGCGTGATTTCGTCGTTGCGGTAAACCTTCACCTCCTGGCCCAGCTCCCCCAGATACTGGACGAGGTTGT
>CAZOQY010000206.1:0-3007 GCA_964581835.1 uncultured Streptomycetaceae bacterium
CCGAGCGCTTCGTGACGGTGCTCGACCAGGCGCTGGGCTTCCAGCGGTGAGGCGCCATTGAAGAAAACGCATGCCTTGTGGTTGTTCGTCGCCGTGGTTGCCGTCGCGACTGCCGGAGGAGCGGCTTATCGGCTGGTCTCGTCCGATACAAATGACGACAGGACGGTCGTCCGTCGCCTTTATGCGTCGTCGATTCCGGATTTGCAAGGGAACAACCAGCCTGTCGAGCAATGGCGGGGACGGGTTCTGGTCGTCAATTTCTGGGCCACCTGGTGCCCGCCGTGCCGCGAAGAGGTGCCCCTGTTCGTCCGGCTGCAGGAACAATACGGCGGCCGCGGACTCCAATTCGTCGGCATCGCCATCGACCAGCCGGGCAAGGTGGCCGAGTTCGCCCACGAGTTCCGCGTCAACTACCCCCTGCTGATCGCGGGGATGGAAACGATGGAACTGATGCGCGAAGCGGGAAACAAAGCTGGTGTGCTGCCTTACACCCTGATTATCGATCGCAAGGGCAATCTGGCCGGCCGGGAAGCCGGCGGGCTCAAGGAACCCAGGTTGATGCAAATTCTGGCGCCCTTGCTCTAGCCGCGCCAACCAGCGGTGTCACTTACGGGAGATATCCAGATCATGTCGCTTCCTTTGCAGCAGCACCAAACCGTGGTCGAAATGCTCGACGGCCAGCACGTCGTCCAGTTGCTGACGCTCGCGGTCAGCGTGGCGTGGCTCGCCGCCGAATTGCTCTCCATACCGAAAGCGCGGCGGCAACTCGACATCCCGAAGGGCGACTGGCTGACGGTGAGCCTGGGCGTCCTGCCCGTGCTTGGCGTGGCCGTCGCGATCGTCTGGCAGCATTTCATCCCCGGCGCCGGCTTCCACCCGGCGCTGCTTGCCCCCGCCATCATTCTCTGCGCGGCCGGCATCGGGCTGCGGACGTGGAGCAAAATCGTCCTGGGACGCTACTACACCTTTTCCATCGGCCTGACGGAAGGCCATCGGATTCTGGAGGCAGGCCCCTACCGCTTCGTGCGCCATCCACTCTACCTGGGCACCTTCCTCGCCGTCACGGGATTCCCGCTGCTTACCCAAAGCTGGCTCACGGTCTGGGTATTGACGCTGCCTACGGCCCTCGCCTATGGACTGAGGCTGCTCAGGGAAGAGGACTATCTGCTGACGCAACTGGGCGCCGAATACCGCGGCTACGCCCAACGCACCGCGCGGCTGATCCCGCGCATCTGGTGAACGTTACTTCCTGCCCCGCTCCCCGGCGACGAGCTTGTCGACGATCTCGAACAGCCGTTTTTCATCGTGAGCGCCGCCGAGAGAAACCATGTACTTGCCGTTGACCGCGAAACTCGGCACACCGTCGACGGTATACGCAAGCGTCATGGCCTTGAGGCTCGCCACCTGCGCGTTGACGCCGAAGGACTTGTAGGCGGCCTCGAATTTGGCGCGGTCGATGCCGCGCTTCGCGGCCCATTCGAACGCTTCGGCGTCGCTGCGCAGTCTCGTCTTCTCGCGATGGATGGCGTCGAACACCGCCGGGTGATGCTGCGCCAGCAGCCCCATGGCGCGCAGCGTCAGGAACAACCGGGCGTGAATTTCCGTCTCCGCGCGACCGGACCAGATCACGTGTTCGCGGCGGAATACGACGTCTTTTGCCAACCGCTTTTCCCAGGCTTCCACCGCCGGCTCGAGCTTGTCGCAGTGCGGGCACCCGTACCAGAAGAATTCGATGACCTCGATCTTGCCGGGGCTGTTCGTGGGCTGTGCGGTCTTCAGCTGGACATACTCAGGATGGTCGTGGGTGTCGGCCGCCAGCCCTCCCGCAGTCACGCCGAAGATCATCGCGACGGTGCAGGCAAGACGATGTATCAGTTGCATGTCGGCAAAACCCCTTGCTGGTCAATGAATTCAGTCAATTTACACCCTGAACCGACTTCAGGGTCAATCGTTACATGCATGCGCACCCCCACGCGCGATGACCGCTCACCCTCCCGGTAAGATAACGTCGACGTGAAGCGGATGACACGCAGACAGGCGATCGGAACAATCGCAGGCGCAGGCGGCGCTGTGGCGCTGATGGCGGGCTTCCTGCGTGCGCACCGCCCCCGCCCTGCTCCGCCGCCCGAGCCGCCGCTGCCGCCGGACCCCGCTTTTCCCAACTCTCTGCGGCTCCCCGGTACGGACGGTCTTTACGGCATGGCCGACGCCACGGGCTCGTTCACCCTCACGGCGAAACCGGTACGGCAGGCGATCCTCCCCGGCAAGCCGGCGCGGATGCTCGCATACGAGATGGAGCATCACGGCCGCACGCTTCTCAACCCCGTGCTGCGCGTACGCACGGGCGCGCCGCTGCGAATCAAGTTCTGGAACGCGCTGGAAGAAACCAGCATCATCCACTGGCACGGCCTCAAGGTGGACAGCAACAACGACGGCCACCCCAACTACGCTGTAGCCGGCGGCGCCGTGTACGACTACCGCTTCACGGTCGCCAACCGGGCGGGCACCTACTGGTACCACCCGCACCCGCATCACCTGACCGGCAAGCAGGTCTACCTGGGACTGGCGAGCTTCTTCATCGTTGAAGACGACGAGGAGCTGGCACTGCAGCAGGCGCTCGACCTCAGGCTCGGCGAAACCGATGTGCCGCTGCTGCTCCAGGATCGCCGGTTCGGCGAAAACGGCGGATTCTCGTATTCACCCACCGCAGAAGAGCGGATTCACGGCTATTTCGGCAACGAGGTGCTCGTCAACTGGACGCCCCGCCCGTCCTTCGACGCGACGACCCGCATGTACCGTTTTCGCATCCTCAACGGCTCGAACGCGCGGCTCTACCGCCTGGCTTTCCGGCACGGCGAGCGCCTGCTCGATTACACGGTCATCGGCACCGACGGCGGCCTCATCGACCGCCCGCGCACCGTCAAGGAAGCCTTCCTCGCGCCGGGCGAACGCGTGGACGTCCTGCTCGACCTGCGCGCGACCGCCCGCGGCGATGCGGTGACGCTGG
>CAZOQY010000206.1:3107-5983 GCA_964581835.1 uncultured Streptomycetaceae bacterium
GTGGACGTCCTGCTCGACCTGCGCGCGACCGCCCGCGGCGATGCGGTGACGCTGGTGAGCCTGCCATTCGATGCGATGCACATGGAAACGGGCGGCGCCGCATCCGCTCATTCCGGGCACGCGGGGCACGGTGAGCATTCGGCGCACTCGCAACATGGCACTCCCGCCTACCAGCCGGATGGCGCCGAAATGGACCTCATGCGGATCCGGGTCCAGCGCAAGCTGGCGTACGACCGCGTCGTGCCGCAGGAGCTGTCGCGCATCGCGCCACCCGTCGAGGGTTCCTACAGCCCGCGCCTCATCGTGCTCGACCAGGCCAGGGGCAAATGGCGCATCAACGGCATGACCTACCAGGTCGATGAAACACCGATCGTCGTGAAGCGGGACACGATCGAAGTCTGGGACATCCGCAACGTCGCGCCGACGATGCCGCACCCCATGCACATTCACGGCTTTCAGTTCCGCGTGGTCTCGCGCGAAGGCAGCCCGGACCAGCAGCGACGGCTGGCGCTGGAGCCGGGACGTCTCGCCGCAACCGACCTCGGCTGGAAAGACACGGTGCTGGTGTGGCCGGGTGAAACCGTGCGCATCGTCACGGATTTCTCGCACCCCTTCCCCGGCGACCAGGTCTACATGGTCCACTGCCACAACCTCGAGCACGCCGACGGCGATATGATGCTGAATCTGAAAGTCTCCTCGTGAAGCATCCAGCCGCGCATGAACACAACTTGAAAAGACCCTGATATGAAAGCCATACATATTTTCGCTGCTTTATTCGGCCTCATCGCCCCAGCGATGTCGCTCGCTCAATCCACTGGCGCCGTAAAAACCGAACCAAAGGACTTTATACCGGATGGAAAACCTCCCGGTCAGGCACATCGGGCGACCGGCCAGGTTGTCAAAGTCGACTTCATCATGGACGAATTGACCATCGTGCATGAACCGGTTCCCAGTCTCTCCTGGCCGGTAATGCGGATGGAATTCAGGGTGCAGGACAAGAAAATGCTCGACCAGGTCAGGCCCGGATTGAAGGTGGAATTCACCTTTGTTCAATCGGGCAAGGATTACGTTGTTACGGATATCAAATGAAACGCAGACAATTCTCCCTCCTCCTTGCGTTTGCCTTGCCGGCTCTCGTCGCCACGCCGCGGACACCACAGGCCCAGACGCCTGATTCCCGGCATCACAGCATCGGTGACGCCGGCCACAGTTTCGGTAATGCCGAAAAATGGGCGTCCGTTCTCGATAACCCGGAGCGCGATACCTGGCAGAAGCCGCACGAGGTAATCCAGGCGCTCGCGCTCAAGCCCGATGCGATCGTGGCGGACATTGGCGCCGGCACCGGCTATTTCACGGTACGGCTCGCCCACATGACGCCCAAGGGTCGCGTCTACGGCGTCGACACGGAACCGGACATGGTGAAACACCTCGCCGAGCGAGCGAAGAAGGCGGGGCTCAAGAACGTCACCGCGGTGCAGGCGAAACCGGGCGATCCCGCCCTGCCCGGGAAAGCCGACCTCGTCCTGTTCGTGGACGTCTATCACCACGTCGAGGACCGCGAGCGCTATTTCCGCCGGCTGCAGGAGTCGCTCAGGCCCGGCGGCCGCGTCGCCGTCATTGATTTCCGTATGGATTCCCCGGTGGGCCCACCGAAGGGCGCGCGCATCGAACCCGGCCGCGTGAAGGACGAGATGCGGCGCGCCGGCTACACTCTCGCGCAGGAACACGCGTTCCTGCCCAACCAGTACTTTCTCGTCTTCCAGCCAGCGAAGTCCTGATCACCGCCGCCAACGCGAGCACAAGGACAGCGCGATGATGCTCAACCTGAAGGTGGCCACGTGAGCCGGAAGCAGGGGCCCCGGTGCCTTTTAGGGGATGCGACCAGGCGAATCGGGGCCGGCCACCGACGCGATTCCCTTGTAAACCACAAGGGCCGGATGAGGTGGCGCGTGAAGGACGCGCGCGTCAGGGTCTTCCGGGGAGAGCCGGCTTAACCGAACCTGTCGTGCCCTTTGCGCCCGCGAGTCGAAGGCGACGGCCGCGGCGTGACAGCAGACCAGAGCCCATCATTCGCGCCAAAGCGCGGTAAAGCGCTTCGTGCGTTACTCCCAGATCGAGCGCCCACGCCTTCAGTGGGCGGTCCAATTCAATCGCGCCATCCAATCCCTCGGACTCGATGTAATGGACGATTCGCTCCTCCAGGCTGCGTCGCCCGAGTCGCTCGCGCTGCGTACGCAGTCTTTGGATCTCTCCGGCGAGGAGCTTGATCCACGCGGCGCAGAAAGAAGGATCAGACGCAAGCGTGTTCCTGAATGCCGCCATCGGCAGCAAGATTACGCGGCTCCTCTCTTTCGCGACCCCGTCGCAATGATAGCGGCGCGATTCAATGCTCGCCTCGGCAAAGAATCCAGAGCGTGTGCGCTGAAGTACCACCTCCTGCCCGTTCATCGAGTGACGGACGAGCGCCAACTCGCCGTCGAGCACGAAATAGAGATGATCGGGACGATCATCGACGCGAAAGAGCGCGTCCCCCTTCTCGAAGGTGGCGAGGCGTGCCTGCGTCATCAACGGCGGAGGGAAAAGCGCGAGTCCGGGATGCGCCGAAACTCGTATGAGCTCGGGCAAGTCGCTTCGACGCGGTGGCATCTTTAGACAGCGAGAGCCATAACGATATGATCCGGATCATACCTCAGTGCGGCAGCCGGCCCAATAATGCGTACGTCGTATTGCACGGAGATACCGGATTCGCTTGCCCCGGCTTTCGTTTGCAGCCCAGCAGCGAGGCGGGCGCGGCAGGCGGAAACGTCGAGCCACCCCACAAGGAGACATCGCATGAAAACGGTTTTAACTCTTGCTGCAGCACTGGCGCTGCTCAC
>CAZOQY010000207.1:0-5969 GCA_964581835.1 uncultured Streptomycetaceae bacterium
AGGAAATGCTCGAGATGGCGAGCCTCGGCTCCAAGGTGCTGCAGATCCGCTCGGTGGAGTTCGCCGGCAAGTACCGGGTCAAGCTGCGGGTGCTCTCCAGCTTCGAGGAAGAGGGCGAAGGCACGCTGATTACTTTCGAGGAAGACCAGAAGATGGAACAGGCAAGCATTTCAGGCATCGCGTTCAACCGCGACGAAGCGAAGATCACCATCCTCGGCGTGCCCGATCGTCCCGGCATCGCCTACCAGATCCTGGGGCCGGTGGGCGACGCCAACATCGACGTGGACATGATCGTGCAGAACGTCAGCCACGACGGCATGACGGATTTCTCGTTCACCGTTCATCGCAACGACTTCAGGAAGACGCTGAAGATCCTCGAGCCGGTGGTGAAGCACATCAAGGCGCGCGGCGTGGAGAGCGGCGACAAGATCGCCAAGGTGTCGGTGGTCGGCGTCGGCATGCGCTCCCACGCCGGCATCGCCAGCGCCGCGTTCCGCACGCTGGCGGAAGAGGGCATCAACATCGAGATGATCTCGACCTCGGAGATCAAGATCTCGATCGTGATCAGCGAGAAGCAGATGGAACTCGCGGTGCGCGCCCTGCACAAGGCCTTCGGCCTCGAACAACCGGCCTGAACGGAGCTGAAAAGACGGGAGGTCGGGAGATGGGGAAAGCCGTCTTTATGGCCTCACGCGCTCCTGATCTCACGGGGTTTGGTAAGATGGCCGAGCTTTAAGGAAATCGGGCAAGCGTTGTAGGTATGCAGTCGTAGTCATTTGATTGAGAAGTACACGGAGAGATGGCCGAGTGGCTGCAACAGCGTAAGCTGTTCCTGAATCCTGGCGCCCGGCGCGCCTTCGGCCACTGGTTGATGAAGCGTTGTAGGTATGCAGTCGTAGTTATTTGATTGAGAAGTACACGGAGAGATGGCCGAGTGGCTGAAGGCGCGCCCCTGCTAAGGGCGTATAGGACAAAATCCTATCGAGGGTTCGAATCCCTCTCTCTCCGCCAGTCAAGTTTTCTGGCGCAGGACTAAACGAAAAATGTTCCAGGTCGAAATCATCCGGAAAACTTCCGAAGAGGTCGCTCACGCCGGGGAGTTCGAGTCCAAGGATGAAGCCGTCGCCTGCGCCAAGCGCGCGGTGGATGCGTTCCTGTTGCGCGAGTACCTCGACGGCATGGGGTCGACCCAGCTTTTCGACCACTACAAGGACAAGGGCGATCATCCCTGCATCTTCAAGGACGGCGATGCGACGGTGAACGTTCCCGGCTTCAATCACCTGCAGTACGCCCTGAACCGCAGCCTCGAGCTGTGCGGGAAGATCGAATCCTGAAGCAATGATGCGGGCCTGCGCGGCCCGTTTTATCGTCCTGCCTGCAGCAGCCCGCACAGCGCATCCACGCGCGGGTATTCTCCGATGCGCCAGCTTTCCGACAGGATCCTGTCCGCGGCGTCTCCGTGGAAAACCGTCCCGAGTTGGCCGCGGGCCTTGTCGCGGATGTCGGCATCGGTAAGCGGTCGACTGGTGCTGCCGCGGCAATGCTCGACGAGTGCCTGCAAGCTGCGGCCGTCTTTCAGCGCGACGCGGACGCCGGCGGCCTCGTTCTTCATGTCCACAGCCACGGTGTGAACGACCTTGCGGCGCAGTTGTGCCATGGCCGGGTCGTGCACGACGCTATCGGCGACCTGCGCGATGCCGGCCGTGCCGTGGACGAGGGCGGCGGAGGCCCAGTGCTGCATGCTGACCAGCGCCTGGCCGCGGTCCTTCGGCTCGACGAGGTCGGTGAGTTTTACGGTGAGCGGCGGCACCGTCAGCTCGATGCGTTCGATCTGCGCGGCATCGAGAGGCTTCGACGCGGTGATTTCCAGGCAGGCGTCGATGATCGGGTGGATCACGACGCCTGACGGGTAGGGCTTGTAAGCCAGGGTGGCGATCTCGAAGGTCATGCCCAGTCCCTCCAGCGCGGCGTCGAATTGCGGCCGGCTGGAAAAGGACACGGCGAAGCCCTTGGCCCCCTCGATCATGGTGTCGGAGCACTCGAAGCCACGGGCGGCGAGCAGCGCGGCCATCAGGCCGCAGCGCGCGGCGTGCCCGGGAATCAGGTGGCTGCCCATGGTGGACTGCGATTCACGGATGCCGCTCGCCTGGTTGGCGGCAAGCCCGATGGCCGTCGCCACGCCGCTCTCGTCCAGTCCGAGGACTTTCGCCGCGGCGACCGCCGCACCGATGCCGCCCAGCAGGCCCTGCGTGGACAGGCCGACCGCGCACTCGGCCGGCGGCGTGCACAGGATATTGCCGACGCGGCACTGGATCTCGATGCCGAGGATGAGCGCGTGCAGCATCTCCCGGCCGGAAAGCGGGCGGCGCTCGGCGAGCGCGAGCAGGGCGGCCGCCACCGGGCTGGTCGGGTGGGCCACCGTGCGGTTGTGGGTATCGTTGAACGCGAGCGCGGCCGAGCTCATCGAATTGACGAGCGCGGCGTTCGGCGCATCCAGTCGCTCGCGGCGTCCGACGATGGTGGCGTTCTTCGCGCCGCTGAACTCGGACAGCATCTCGATCATCAGCTCGACATCGGGCTCGCGCGAGCCGCCGGCAGCGCAGCCGACCCAGTTGACGAACGCGCGCAATCCTTCGTGGCGTACTGCCGGCGGCAGTTTTTCGTATTGCGACGCGGCAACGTACTGCGACAGGCCACGGGTGATGCCGGTCATGCGGGCTCTTCCTGGGATTCGTCGGGCTGCGCTATCGTAGCCCAAAGAGGAGGGTTTGCAGGGCTGCCCGATTCCGCTACCATCGACCGCTGGCGCTGCACGACAATACAACTCGAAATCGAGGAGGAGACGAAATGCGTCGCTACGCCGTTACAGCACTGGCCGCGCTGGCTGCCATCACCGTGATGGGGGCCGCCAGCGGCCAGAGTTATCCCGTCCGCCCGGTGCGCGTCATCATTCCGTTCCCGGCGGGTGGCAACGTGGATGTCTTCGGCAGGGTTCTCTGGCCGAGCGTGGAGAAGGAGCTGGGGCAGACGGTGGTCATCGACAACCGGGGCGGGGCGAACGGCATACTGGGCGCCGACATCGTCGCCAACGCCACCCCGGACGGTTACACCTTTCTTCATACGTCGTTTGCCTTCGCGGTGAACCCGTCCATCGTCATCAAGATGCCATTCGACGTTACCAGGCAGTTCGCGCCGGTGACCGACGTCGCCCTGGGGACGGGCTATCTGCTGGTGAGCAATCCCGGTTTCCCGGCGAAGACGGTGAAGGAGCTGATTGATCTCGCGAAGCAGCAGCCCGGGAAAATCCGCTACAGCACGGCGGGCGTGGGCAACGGTCAGCACCTCGCCGGCGCGCTGCTGGGTGGAAAAGCGGGGATCGATCTCCTCCACGTGCCGTACAAAGGCGGCGGACCGGCAATGACCGCCGCGATCGGCGGGGAAACCCAGCTTCATTTCCCGGCGCCGGCCGTCGGCATCCCCCACGTGAAGGCGGGACGCGTGCGGGGACTGGGATTCACGGGCGCGAAACGGCTGGTCGCGTTGCCGGACGTGCCGACCATCGGCGAGGCCGTCCCGGGCTATGTCGCCGACGCGGGCTGGCATGGCGTGTTCGCTCCCGCGGGCACGCCGCCGGCCATTCTGAAAAAAGTCCAGGAATCGATCAGCAGGGCGTTGAGGGTGCCGCAAGTCCGGGACCATTTCGTCAACGCGGGCTACGAGCCGCAGGGGCATACGCCGGAGGAGTGGCGCAAGCTGTTTCTTGCCGATCTGAAGCGTTACGCCGAGATTACGCGGATGGCGAAGATCGAGCGTCGCTGATCCACGCTCGACATGCGGCACGAGGCGGCGCCCGCGGGCGCCGCCTTTTTCGCGACCGTCAGACGGCGCCCAGCTGCTCGAAAAGCCTGGGGCCCAGCTGCTTGCGGTATTTGTCCAGCACCGGCTGAACGGCCTTCATGAACCCGGCGCGCTCGGCGTCGGTCAGACGGATCAGCTCGTTGTTCGCCGGGTCGAACTTCTTCAGCATCTCCGCGTCTTCGGCCGCCGCCAGCTGCCGCTGGTAGGCGGTGGCTTCCTTCGCCGCCGCGTCCACCGCGGCCTGCAGGTCCTTCGGCCAGCTGCGGTACTGCTCCGCGTTGCATACGAACGCACTGGCGCCCCAGAAGTGCGAGGAGAGGGTGATGTAGCGGTGGTGGTTGTGCACGCCGAAATTGTAGATATTGGTGAGCGGGTTGTCGTGCGCCTGGATGCGCTCCCCGCCGATCTGCTCGGTGAATTCCTTGATGTCGATCTGCATCGGCTCGAAGCCGATGGCCCGGAATACCTCGCCGTGCAGGTCGCTCAATTGCGTGCGGATGCGGATGCCGCGGCAGTCCTCCGGCTTGCGCAGCGGCCGCACGCGGCAGGTCAGGTGGCGGAAGCCGTTGTCCCAGAACCCGAGGAGACGCACCGGCATGTTCGCGTCGATTCCGCGCGCGGCGCCCTGGCCGAACTCGCCGTCGAGTGCCTTGAACACGGTGGCGCGGTCCTTGACGACGAACGGCAACTCGAGGATCTGCAGCTCGGGTGCCGCTTTCGAAAAACGCACGGTGGACATGTAGCAGAACGACAACTCGCCGCGCTCGGTCATCGGCACGAGGTCGCCCGACGGGCGGCCGAGCTTGAGGATGCTGCCGATCAGCTCGAAGCGGATGCGGTCGCCGAACTGCTTCGCGAGCAACTCGCCGAAACGCGCCGCGGCCTGGTTGTGGATGGAGGCGGGTTCCTGATAGCCCCCGAACTTGAGGACGATCGGTGCCGTCATGTGGGGATTTCGCGGTGCACGAACTCGATGATCTTCTCGACGGCCGAGCGCGCCTGCCCGGAGTCGGGATCGTTGGTGATGAAGGCTTCGCCCATGCCCTCGAACAGGTGCAGCTCCACGCGTCCGCCCGCCTTGCGGTAGTTGGCGATGAAGCGCTCGCGGTAGGCGACGGGGTGCGCCACGTCGGCGGTGCCCTGGATGTAGATCACCGGCGGCAGCGGGGTCTTCTCGCCGCGCTCGAGCAGCCGCGTGGGGTTGCCTTCTTCCATGGCCGCTTCGCCGCCCCGCCAGTAGAGGTCGTGGCATTGCACCCAGTTGTCCGCCTGCTTCTTCAACGGACCGTTCTGGTTGGCCTTGGCATACTGGTAGCGGCCGAGCGGGTCGATGACAGGCCAGCACATGATCGCGCAGCGCACCGAAGCATCCGCGGCGGCAGATGAGGCGGCCTTGCCTGCCAGCGGCAGCGACGCGTAGCGGGGATCGTTCGGACGCAAGGCGGTCAGCATCGCCTGGTGGCCGCCGCTGGAAACGCCCAGAATCCCGACCCTGTCGGGCCGCGTCTTCAGTTCCGCGGCGCGCGCCTTGCACCAGCGCACCGCGTAGTTCACGTCCTGCAGCGACGCCGGGTACGAGGCCTCGGGCGGCATGCGGAAGTCGAGGGAGACGACCGTGACGCCGCTTTTCGCCAGTGGCTCGTCCGTGCCGGCGTCGCTCGCGCGGTCCTTGTTGCACCAGGCGCCGCCGTGCAGGTCGATGATGAGCGGGAACGGCCCGGCGCCGCGCGGCTTGTAGACGCGGGCGAGCAGCGGCTTGTCGCCGTGACGCAGGTACTCGACGTCCTCGACATCGATCTCGTGGCGGGTGGCGATGGCTGTGGTCATGGCGGGATCCTGGTGTTTGAGTTTCTAGTGTTTGAGTTTCTAGTGTTTAAGTTCTTTGGGCGCGCCCGGCTGCTTGAGCGGGTGCGACCGGTCGAAAGCTTCGAGCTTCATGCATTGCTCGAATACCCGCATCACCGTCGGCACGGCGGCGGTGTCGCAGCTGAAGAACTTCGCCCCGAAAACCTGCGTCGCGATGCAGACGTCGGCGAGGGTCGGGGAGTCGCCGTGGCAGAACTTCCCGGTTTCCTTCTCTTTCGAGAGGTGCGCCTCGACCGCCTTCAGGG
>CAZOQY010000208.1:0-5958 GCA_964581835.1 uncultured Streptomycetaceae bacterium
GCGAGCCGGTCGGCGCCGTCGCTGCCCGCAAGCATGACGGAGATGATGAGCGAGGCCTCGATCGCGGTGATCGCGAGCGCCAGCACCAGCGTGCCGAAGGGCTCGCCGACGCGGTGGGCGACGACCTCGGCGTGGTGGACCGCCACGATGACGGCGGCGATCAGCGCCACCGCGCAGGCCGTGGCGAAAACGGTGCCCATCGGCACGGCAAGCCCGGCCGCGAACAGCGCAAAGGTGACAGCGGGCAGGAAGACGGGCCAGTGGCGCATGGTTCGGCCTGTTCCGTCAGGTCTTCAGCGTGAACGGATTGAAATCCGTCTTGCGGTCGTAGTAATCCTCGTTCTCGACGCGCTTCAGCCAGTTCACGATCTTGTAGGTGACCGGCGTGAACAGGACCTCGACGGTGACCTTGGCGACGAACTGGGCGAGCATCACCATCGGCAGCTTGTCGTCCGGGATGATGCCGCTGCCGTAGAAGGCGAGGGGGTAGAACAGGGCCGAATCCACCGCCTCGCCGACGACGGTGGAACCGATAGTGCGGGTCCACAGCCATTTCCCCGCGGTCAGGATCTTCATTCGCGCCAGCACGTAGGAATTGACGAACTCGCCGCAGAAATAGGCGAACATCGAGGCCGCCACGATGCGCCAGGTGTTGCCGAACGCAACCTCGTACGCGCCCTGGTGGTGCCAGAACGGCGCGGGCGGCAGGGCCACCACGACGGCGGCCATGAACGAGGCGAAGCCGAGGCCCGCGAAGCCCGCCCAGATCACGCGGCGGGCGCGGGCGTAGCCGTAGACCTCGGTGAGGATGTCGCCGAAGACGTACGAGATCGGGAAGAACAGCGCGCCGGCGCCGAGGATGAAGGTGCCGATCACCGGCAGTTCGAGCTGGGCGATCTTTGCCGGGCCGATCAGGTTGGAGCAGATCAGCACCGTGACGAACGCCGCCATCACGAACTCGTAGTAGCGGTAGGCGCGGCCTTGCGTCATGTCGACTTCCGGTTACGTAAGCGGGACCGCGCAGTGCTGCGCGTAGGCGGGGCGCTGCTTCAGGCGCTCGTAGTAGGCGGCCAGGCGGGGCAGGTCCGGGCGCTCGATCGGCAGGTTGAACCAGCGGTGCACCGCCACGCCCATCGGGATGTCGCCCACGGTGAGGGAGTTGCCCGCGAGGAACGGCTGGCTGGCGAGGCTGTTCTCCACCATCTTCAGGTTGTCGGCCATCTTCGAGCGGCCTTCCTCGACCGCCTTCATGTCGCGCTTGCCGGGCTCGACCCGCACCAGGTTCCAGAATACGGGGCGCAGGTTGTTCCACAGCGTGGTGCTGTACCACTCCATCCAGCGGTCGGCGCCGGCTGCCGCCTTGTCGTCCTTCGGCCACAGCGTCCCCAGGCCGTGCCTGCGCGCGAGATAGCGCAAGATGGCGTGAGACTCCCACAGGATGAAGCCGCCATCGTCTATCGTCGGCACCAGGCCGTTCGGGTTCATCGCCAGGTATTCGGGCGTGTTGTTGACGCCGAACTGGCCGCCCGCGTCCATGCGCTCGTGCGGAAGATCCATCTCCGCGCAGCACCACAGCACTTTCTGCACGTTGATCGAATTGGCGCGTCCCCAGATCTTCAGCATTCGTCCTCCGTCCGTCGTCACTCGGCCGTAATGTTCTGCTCGCGGATCACCTTGCTCCACTTGGCGGTCTCGCTGCGGATCCAGGCGCCGAATTCCTCCGGCGTGCTGCCGACGGTTTCGTAGCCCAGGCCGGCGAAGCGTTCCTTCTGCCCCTGGGCCGCCAGCAGCTTCACCATCTCGGTGTTGAGACGCTGCACGATCGCGCGCGGCGTTTTCGCGGGTGCGAGCATGCCGACCCAGGACTGCGCCTCGAATTGCGGGAAGAACTCGCCGATGGCCGGTACGCCCGGCACGAGCGCGCTGCGCTGGCGCGAGGACACGGCGAGCGCCGTGAGGCGGCCGCTCTTGACGCTCGGCATGACCAGGGCCGAAGAGGTGATCATTGCCTCGACGTGGCCGCCCAGCAGGTCGTTCAGCGCCGGGCCGCCACCTTTGTAGTGAACCAGGTTGACGTCGATCTTCGTAGTGACCTTGAACAACTCGACCGAGAGCCGGCTGGAGGTGGCCGCGCCCGCGGTGGCGAACACGACCGGCGCGCGCCGGGATTTCACCACGGCGAGGAATTCGTTGAACGACTTCACTCCCAGCTTCGGGTGCACGACGAACAGTTGCGGGCCGCGCACCAGCAGCGAAACCGGCGCGAAGTCGCGGAGGGTATCGTAGGGCGCGTTGCGGAACACGTGCGGATTCGAGATGAAGCTGTCGAATACCGCGAGCAGGGTATGCCCGTCCGGCGCGGCCCTGGCCACGGTGTCGGTGCCGGGTATGCCGCCGGCGCCGGCGCGGTTGTCGATGATGATGTTCTGGCCCAGCGCCTCCGACAGTTGCGGGGCGATCGCCCGCGCCACGACGTCGGTCACGCCGCCCGGCGAGGTCGGCACCACCATGCGGATCGGCCGCGATGGGTAATCTTGCGCCTGCGCCGTGACGGCACATCCCGCCACTGCGATCAGGATCAGAAAGTATCTGGCCATGTTTTTAAGAAATTGTGACGCGCGTCACGATTTCTTGCCGGCGCGCTTCTCGAACGCCTCGAAGAATTTTCCCGCGAGCTGTTTCGCCACGCCGTCGATCAGCCGCGCGCCGACCTGCGCGAGCTTGCCGCCGACCGAGGCCTTGGCGTTGTAGGCGAGCTTGGTCTTGTCCGCTTCCGGCGTGAGCGCGACCGTCGCTTCGCCCTTGGCGAAGCCGGCGACGCCGCCCTGGCCCTCGAATCCCAGTTTGTAGGAGTGGGGCGGATTGGCATCCATGACCGTCATCTTGCCCTTGAATCTGGCGCTGACCGGTCCGACCCTCGCGGTCAGGACCACCTCGTATTCGTTGGCGGCGAGCAGCGTGATCGATTCGCAGCCGGGTATGCAGTCCTTCAGCACCTCGGGATCGTTCAGCGCCTTCCACGTCGCGTCCTGCGGCAGCGGGATCAGCTGCTCGCCTGTCATTTCCATCGTTGCTTCCTTTTCCGTTACGAACGGCAAAAGCAGTATTCTATATGGTATGAAGTGTCCGAACGGAAAGATGCTGCCCAACAACCCGTCGCTCGATACCATCCTGCGCCAAGTGCGGCGCTCTTGGCCCCGCTCTTGACTCCCGCTCTTGACCCCCGCTCTTGACCCTTCGGCATGCCTGCTCTAACCTAGCGTAATATTTCATGGAACATAACGGTATCCGGTCATGGACAGTGTCGACCTGCAGGTATTGAGAAACGCGGCCGAATGGGTGAGGGCCGGCCGCCGCGTGGTGATGGCGACCGTGATCCGCACCTGGGGCTCGGCGCCGCGCCCGATCGGGGCGCTCACCGCGATCCGCGACGACGGCATGGTGGTGGGCTCGGTCTCGGGCGGCTGCATCGAGGACGACATGATCCTGCAGGTGCGCTCGGGCGATCTGGTCAGGGACAGGCCGGCGACCACGAAGTACGGCGTCAGCGCGGAGGAGGCTCAGCGTTTCGGCCTGCCCTGCGGCGGCACGATCGAGCTGGTGCTCGAGCCGTTGACTAAGGAGAGCGCGATCGAGGATCTGCTCGCGCGGGTCGAGCGCCACGAACTGGTGAAGCGCCAGCTCGACATGAAGACCGGGCGCGTGACCATCGTGCCGGCGCTGTCCAACGACCAGCTCGCGTTCGACGGTGCGACGCTTTCCACCGTCCACGGCCCGCGCTGGCGCATGCTGATCATCGGCGCCGGGCAGCTCTCGACGTTTCTCGCCCAGATGGCGCAGGGGCTCGACTACCAGGTCACCATTTGCGACCCGCGCGAAGAGTACGCGGACGGCTGGAGCATCGCCGGGGTGGATTTCAGACGCGGCATGCCCGACGACGTGGTCACCGAAATGAACCCGGACGGGCATACCGCCGTGGTGACGCTCACGCACGATCCCAAACTGGACGACATGGCGCTGCTGGAGGCGTTGAAGTCGCCGGCGTTCTACGTCGGCGCGATCGGCTCGAAGAAGAACAATGATTCCCGGCGCAAGCGGCTCGCGGATTTCGACCTGTCGCAGGACGAGATCGCGCGCCTGCATGGTCCGGTGGGGTTGAAGCTCGGCGCCAAGACGCCGCCCGAGATCGCCATCGCGATCCTGGCCGAGATGACCGCCATTCGCAACGGCGTCAAGGTTCCCGAACTGGCGGAGCCGCCCAAGGCAACCGTCGCCGGTTGCGCTGCCTGACGCGGCACTCGCGCCGCGTTCCCGGCCGGCGGCGCATCAGCCGCCTCTATCGCCGCATAAGCGCCCGCGCTTATGCTCGGATAAGTATTTTCGACGGCGTTGCCGCGGAACCCTGCCTAGAATGGGACATCCCGTCGCGAGGATGCCCGACCGATGTCCGTCGTTCCGGAAACCGCCGGCCGCTCCGAAACCAAAAATACCACGTGTTACATGTGCGCCTGCCGCTGCGGCATCCGGGTGCACGTCAGGAACGGCGAGGTGCGTTACATCGAGGGCAATCCGGACCATCCGCTCAACAAGGGCGTGATCTGCGCCAAGGGCGCGTCCGGCGTCATGAAGCAGTACTCGCCGGCGCGGCTGACGAAGCCGTTGAGGCGCAAGCCGGGCGCCGAGCGCGGCGCCGCCAGTTTCGAGGCGATTTCGTGGGAGGAGGCGTTCGCGCTCATGGAGGAGCGTCTGCGCGGAATCCGCGCCACCGACCCGAAGAAATTCGCGCTGTTCACGAGACGCGACCAGATGCAGGCGTTGACGGGGCTGTTCGCCCGCCAGTTCGGCACGCCCAACTATGCGGCGCACGGCGGCTTCTGCTCGGTGAACATGGCGGCCGGGATGATCTACACCATCGGCGGCTCGTTCTGGGAGTTCGGCGGGCCCGATCTCGACCGCGCGCGGCTGTTCGTGATGATCGGCACCGCCGAGGACCATCATTCCAACCCGCTGAAGATCGCGATCTCGAAGTTCAAGCGACGCGGCGGACGCTTCATCTCCGTCAACCCGGTGCGCACCGGCTACTCGGCCATCGCCGACGAGTGGGTGCCGATCCGGCCCGGCACCGACGGCGCGCTGCTGCTCGCGCTCGTGCACGAGATCATCCATACCGGACTCTACGACCGCGAGTTCCTCGCGCGCTACACCAACTCAGGCTATCTCATCGACCTCGACCCGGCGAGCGCGCGGCACGGCATGCCGGTGCGCGCGGGCGGGGCGGGCGATCAGGCGGGGCCAGACGGTCGTCAAGACCAGTTGTGGTGGGATCGTCATGCGAACCGCCCGGTGATCAATCACGCGGCGGGGGCCGACCCTTATCTGCTGGGGGATTTCACGCTCGCCGATGGCAGGCCGGTCAAGCCCGCGTTCCAGCTGCTGATGGAGCGCGTGAAGGACTACACGCCGGAGTGGGCCGCCGCCATCACCGGCATTCCCGCCGCGACGATACGCCGGCTCGCGCACGAGATGGGGATTACCGCGCGCGATCAGAAGATCGAGCTGCCAATTGCCTGGACCGATTCTTGGGGCGTCGAGCACGAGTCGGTCACCGGCAACCCGGTGGCGTTCCACGCGATGCGCGGGCTGGCGGCGCACTCCAACGGCTTTCATACGATACGCACGCTCGCGATCCTGATGTCGTTGCTGGGCACGATCGACCGTCCCGGCGGCTTTCGGCACAAGGCGCCGTTCCCGCGCGCGATACCGCCGCTCGCCAAGCCGCCGACCGGGCCGGAACAGGTGAGACCCGGCCAGCCGCTCGGCGGGCTCGCGCTCGGCTGGCCGGCGGGGCCCGACGATCTTTTCGTGGACGCCGATGGCGGACCGGTGCGCATCGACAAGGCGTTTTCCTGGGAATACCCGCTCGCCGTCCACGGCATGATGCACAACGTCATTACCAAC
>CAZOQY010000209.1:0-5856 GCA_964581835.1 uncultured Streptomycetaceae bacterium
GACCACCTCGCCGCGCAGGTTGAACAGCGGACCGCCCGAGTTGCCCGGGTTGACCGCTACGTCAGTCTGGATGAACGGCACGTAGTTTTCCTGCGGCAGCGAGCGCCCCTTGGCGCTGACGATGCCCGCGGTGACCGTGTTCTCGAAACCGAACGGCGAGCCGATCGCCAGCACCCACTCGCCGACCTTGAGCCGGTTCGGGTCCCCGAAGCGCACGGCCGGCAGGTTGGCCGCATCGATCTTGATGAGGGCGATGTCGGTGCGACGGTCGGAGCCGATGACCTTGGCCTTGAATTCGCGCTTGTCCGTCAACTTGACGGTGATTTCTTCCGCGGTCTCGACCACGTGGGCGTTGGTCAGGATGTAACCGTCCTGGCTGATGATGAAACCGGAGCCGAGCGACTGCGACTGGAATTCCCGTTCGCGGGGGCCGCCGGGCCCCGGCTGCGGTATGAAGCGCCGGAAGAACTCGTAGAACGGGTCGTCTTCCTGGAGGTTGGGCACCTGCGGCAGCAGCGGGTTGCGCACGGCCTGCGTGGTGCTGATGTTGACGACCGCGGGTCCCTGCTTTTCGACGAGCTCCGTGAAATCGGGCAGTTGCGCCGCGGCGGCGGCCGGCAGGATGAAAATCAATGCGGCAAGGATGCGCAGGAAAAAACGCTTTGACATGGTCGGATGGATTATTGAGTAATTGATTGCGGGGAACTGCGGGTGTTACCGGGGCGTGGCGCCCCTGAATTCGAGAGAGTTGGCGATCTGCATCACCGTGGTGGCCGGCGCTTCGCCCAGCACCGTGACCATGTGATCTGCGACCGGCCGGGTGTAGATGTTGACGGCGCCCTGGTGCGAGAGGCTTTGCGCGATGCGAACCTTGGGCAGCGGCTCGATGAACACGGAGACAGCGGCGAGCCCGTCCGAATAGACGATATGCGAAACCATGAAATTGCGCCCGGCGATGGAGCGCTTGAACTCGGTCAGCTTCCTGAACCCGGTCGGCTGCTGCGTCAGGGTCCAGCCGGTATCTGCAGCCACCTCGCCGGTCGGATAGCCGGAATGATCCACTTTCCAGTCGCGGCTCCTGGCGGCATAGCGCGATTTCACCCGGTCGCGGTTGAAAGTCCCGCCGATCTTCAACTCGGTGAAAGCGAACGATTCCAGCGGTTCTTTTTTCTCGTTGTAAGTGCGCGCGCGCAGGGGCAGCCCGGAACCGGTTTCGGCACAGAAGTGGCGCCCGTAGCGCAGCTTGTCTTTCGGCTCGAGCACGATCACCTGGCAGTCGTGGCCCGCGACACGGTCCCTCTCCCCTACCCGAACGATGTAGTTCTCGGGCAGCCCGGTCAACTGGTCGGGCAGCAGCGCCGGGAAGCGGCGCTTGCCGCGCTTTTCGATCAACACCGTTTTGCTCTCAGGCAGATAGCAGACGACCTGGTCGTTAGTGCGGATCACTTCCCGTGCGGGCCCGTCGAGGGTTTCGAGCTTCTCGAACTCCCCGCCGGCGGCATTGACGAAATGCACGATACGCGAGGTCTCGGACTGGCTCGCGTGACGGTAGACGAAGGTGCCGCTGTAGTTCAATTGACGCGAGGCGGCGGCCATTTTCTGCAGCCAGGCGAGCCCATCCTGCGCCTTGCCGGTGTCGGCGGCCAGTGCCGGGGCCGACAGCCCCAGGGCGACGATGGACAGGTGGCGCCAGAACCGCACGGGCACTAGCGTCCCTGCGCGGGTTGGGCGCTCGATACGCCGCGGATGTAGGGGGCGAGACCTTGGATGGCGGTACTGGGCGAGAATTCCTGGTGCGCGATCAGATACTCGTTCATCTTGCCGTCGCTGGGCACGCTGGCGAGTTGCGCTTGCGCGGGAGACGTCGCGGCGGGCGCGGGCGCGTTCGGTGACTGGGCGATTTCGGATTGGGGGGCCAGCGGATTGTTGAAGAAAGCGAGCCAGCCGACCACGGCGACCGCGGACAGGGAGGCGGCGGCGGATAGCGCGTAAGTCGTGATGCGCCTTGCCATGCTGCGCTGCGGCGCCAGCACCGTCGGCTCCGCGGCCAGGCGAGCGGTCAGGCGCTTTCCGAAGTCCTGCGAGAGCGCCCGCTCGCCGCGCAAGGCATCGCCGACCAGATGAAAGGTGTGCCAGCACTCGGCCAGTTCCTGGTCCTGTTTCAGCCGGGCAAACTGCGCGCGCGCCTGCTGCCCGTCCAGCTCGCCGTCCATCAATGCCGATATCTTGTCCATCTCACCATCTCCTGTCCCCTTGCGTGCCGAGCAGCGGTTTCAACTTCTCCGCTATCGCCTCCCGCGCCCTGAATATGCGCGACCGCACGGTGCCGATCGGGCAATTCATGATGCTGGCGATATCCTCGTAGCTCAGCCCCTCGATTTCCCTCAGCGTGATCGCCGTCCTCAGTTCCTCAGGCAGTTCGCCCAGCGTTTGGTTCACGGTCTCGGCGACCTGCCGGCTCGCCAGCTGGTTTTCCGGCGTGTTGAGGTCGTGCAACTGGTCGTTGTCCTCGTAACCCTCTGCTTCCTCGCTGTCGATTTCCGTCGTGGTCGGCGCCCGCCGCCCCATCGCCACCAGGTAGTTCTTGGCGGTGTTGATGCCGATCCGGTACAACCAGGTGTAAAACGCGCTGTCCCCCCGGAACGTGGGCAGCGCGCGGTAGGCCTTGATAAAGGCCTCCTGCGTCACGTCCTCGACCTCGGTCGAGTCCCGGATGAAACGCGACAGCAGCCGGGCGAGCTTGCGCTGGTACTTGCTCACCAGCAGTTCGAACGCATGCTTGTCGCCACGCTGCGCGCGCTCGACCAGTTGCTGGTCGACTTCGCGATCGCTCATCAAACCCGTCCCTGACCTTATTGTTATCCAAGTCGAGCGGAAAGCCGGCCGGACAAAACGGCAAGTATACCCGTCCGACCCGAGCCCGGTTGGCGCGAAGCCGATCTAGTTCACTGACAGGACAGGTTAAATTTAGTTCACCCCGCCCGTGCCTGGCCACCCGGGGCGCCGGCAGAGGGGGGTGTCCCGCCCGGGCCGGGGGGCATCAGCAGGCGGTCCAGCGCATCGAACCCCCATTGGAGCAGTATCGCCATCGCCGCGGCGGGTATCGCCCCGGCCAGCAGCAGGGAGTGGTCGTTGACCGCGATCCCCGCGACGATGCGCTCCCCATAGCCGCCCGCCCCGATGAAGGCGGCTATGGTGGCCGTGCCGACGTTGATGATGGCCGAGGTCTTGATGCCGGCCAGCACGGTGCGCGCGGCCAGCGGCAGCTCGATGTAGCGCAGCCTCGCCCCCGCGCGCAGGCCCAGCGCCATCGCCGAATCCCGGAGGGACTGCGGCACGCCGGCCAGCCCGGTCTCGGTGTTGCGGACGATGGGCAGCAGCGAGTACAGGAACAGCGCCGCGATGGCCGGCACCGTGCCGATGCGATCGAGCGCCGCAATGAGGAAAGCGAGCAAAGCGAGGGACGGCACGGTCTGCAGAACGCCTGCTGCCCCCAGTATCCAGGCCCGGGCCCGTCGCGCGCGGTTGGCCCAGATGCCCAACGGCACCCCCGCCGCCACGCCCAGCGCCAGGGAGGCGAAGACCAGCAGCAGGTGTTGCCCCGTCAGTCGCCAGAAATCGGGGCCGAACAGCGCCTGGAGAATCCCCCTGCGCCCGCCCACCGCCCCTTCCTCTGCCGGACGCCCCGCGAGAAAATCTTCCGCGATCCGCGGGAACGGGACGGACGAGAGCTCGGCCGCCGCGTTCATCGCGATCATGCGTTCGACGCCGATCCTGTCCTGCAATCCCTGCAGGGCCTGCCAGGATTTCGGATATCTCTGCGGCAGATCCGCCCGGTACAAGAGCACCGCGTCGTAGGCGGGAAAGAATTGACGGTCGTCCTGCAGCACCCGCAACCGGTAGCGGCCGATCTTCGGGTCCGTCGTATAGATATCCATGACGTCGATCTGCGCGCCCGCCAGCGCTTCGTAGGCCAGTCCGTGATCGAGCCCCCGCACCTCCGCGAATGGCAGCCGGTAGGCCTGTCGCAGCGCCTGCCAGCCGTCCTTGCGATTGAGGAACTCCTGGGTCAGGGCGAGCCGCAGCTGCGAGTGGCGCGACAGGTCGGAAATGTTCGAGATGCCCAGCGCCTGCGCGCGGCTCTCGAGCATCGCGAGCGCGTAGCCGTTGCTGAATCCCAGCGGCACGCCGGCGGCGAGTCCGTGCCGCTGCAAGGCCAGGTTGAGCGTCGCCTGGTCGGGCACGCTGGCGAGTCCCAGCAGCTCGAAGGCGATGGTGCCGGTGTACTCGGGATAAACGTCGATAGAGCCGATCTTCAGCGCGGCGAAGAGGATGGCGGTATTGCCGAGCCCCGGCCGGTGCGAGACGCGGGTTTCCCCGGACGACTCGAGCGTGCGCGCGACGATTTCACCCAGGATGTAGGACTCGGTAAAGCGCTTGGAACCGACGTGGACCGTCGGCTGGGCGACGGCCAGGACGGGCAAAAAAAGCAGCGGCAGCAGTCGTGACAGTAAGCGCATCACCGGCTAGCAATATGGCTGAACAGTATGGCTGAACTGAGGCGGCGCTGGCAAAATAAGCTTCTCCCCCTTTCGGAAATCCCGCCATGCCACCACGCGATTACCCGCTCGAGCCGTACTGGATGCCGTTCACGGCCAACCGCGCCTACAAGGCGGCGCCGCGGCTTTTCGTGGGCGCGAAGGACATGCACTACGTCACCGAGGACGGGCGCCGGGTGCTCGATGGCACCTCGGGCCTGTGGTGCGTCAATGCCGGGCATTGCCGGCCGAAGATCGTCGAGGCGATCCGCAAGCAGGCCGGCGAAATGGACTACAGCCCGGCGTTCCAGATGGGGCATCCGGGCGCGTTCCGCGTCGCGGAGCGGGTCGCGAAACTCGCCCCCGGCGACCTCGACCGCGTCTTCTACACCAATTCAGGCTCGGAGGCCGTTGATACCGCGCTGAAGATCGCCCTCGCCTACCACCGCGCGCGCGGCGAAGGCCACCGCAACGTGCTGATCGGGCGCGACCGCGGCTACCACGGCGCCGGTTTCGGCGGCATTTCCGTGGGCGGCATGGTGGCGAACCGGAAAGCTTTCGGCAGCCTGCTGCCGCGCGTGGACCACCTGGCGCACACCCACGACCCCGAACACAACGCCTTCAGCCGCGGCCAGCCGGCCTGGGGCGCGCACCTCGCGGACGAGCTGGAGAAGCGCATCATCCCGCTGCACGACGCCTCCAACATCGCCGCGGTGATCGTCGAGCCGATGGCCGGTTCCACCGGCGTGCTGGTGCCGCCCAAAGGCTACCTCGAACGGCTGCGCCAGATCTGCGACAAGCACGGCCTGCTGCTGATTTTCGATGAAGTCATCACCGGCTTCGGCCGCACCGGCCCCTGCTTCGCGGCGGAAACCGTGAACGTCGTGCCGGACATGCTGGTGATCGCCAAAGGGCTCACCAACGGCACGGTGCCGATGGGCGCCGTGGTCGCGCGCAAGGGCATCTACGATGCAATCGTCGAGTCGGCGCCGCCGGGCATGGTCGAGCTCTTTCACGGCTACACCTACTCCGGCCATCCGCTGGCCACCGCCGCGGCCGAGGCGAGCCTCGACCTGTTCGAGGAAGAACAGCTGTTCCAGCGCGCCCAGGCGCTGGCGCCTTACTTCCAGGAAGCCGTGCACTCGCTGCGCGAGATGCCGCACGTCATCGACATCCGCAACATCGGCCTGGTGGCCGGCATCGAGCTCGAATCGAAGCCCGGCAAGCCGACCGAGCGCGCGTTCAGGGCTTTCCAGAAGTGCTACGAGAAAGGCGTGCTGATCCGCACCACCGGCGACATCATCGCGCTCTCGCCCCC
>CAZOQY010000210.1:0-2238 GCA_964581835.1 uncultured Streptomycetaceae bacterium
CGTCCTGCAGCGGGCCGTCCTTGAAGTTGCCGCGCGTGTCCAGGCCCAGCAGCTCCTGCATCTTCCGGTCCCACAGCGCGGGCACGTCCTCGGCCTCGATCTCGCCCTCGATCAGCGGCCGCTCGATCTCGTAGCGCAGGATGATGTGCGCGGGGTAGGTCACCTCGTCGGCGTCGACGCGGATGAAGCCCGGCTTCACGCGCGTCCACAGCCGGTAGAGGTTGTCCGGCTCGAACGCCGGCTGCTTGCCGAAGTGCTTCACCAGCAGCGGCGCCAGCAGGCCGACGAACGGGCGGCTGCGCGCGAGCTGCATCTCGAACGACAGGCTCTGGCTCTCGTGCAGGCCGTAGGAGCGCGCCGTGCCGACCGGCTGGCCCAGCCAGTCGCGCGGCAGGTTCTGCTCGTAGCGCCCGTGGCCGGTCTCGTGGATGGTGCCGAGCAGGCTGCGCGCGAAATCGGCCTCGTTGTAGCGCGTGGTGAGGCGCACGTCCTCGGGCACGCCGCCGCTGAAGGGGTGCGCGCTCTCGTCGAGCCGCCCGGCTTCGAAGTTGAAGCCGAGCAGCGTCATCACCTCGCGGTTCAGGGCGCGCTGGGCTTCCACCGGGAACGGCCCTTGCGGGGCGACGACCGGCTCTTTGGCCTGCTTCGCCTGCGCGCGCCGGACGAGGTCCGGCAGCCACTGTCTGACTTCGCCGAAGATGCGGTCGATGTCGGCCGCGCGCACGCCCGGCTCGTAGCGGTCCATCAGCGCGTCGTAGCGCGAGAGTCCCGTCTCGGCGGCCAGCAGCTTCGCTTCCTCGCGCGAGAGCCGCACCACCTCGCGGAAATTCTCGAGAAACCCCTTCCAGTCGTTGGCCTGGCGCTGGCTGCGCCAGGCGTGCTCGCAGCGGGCGCCGGCCAGCGTCTTCGCCTCGACCAGCGAGTCGGGCAGGGCGTTGGCCTCGCGCCAGTCGCGGCGCATCTCGCGCACGTTGGCGCGCGCGACCGCGTCGAGCGACTCGCCCTCCGCGGCGCGCAGCCATTCGACCAGCCGCGGATCGGTGCGCGTGCGGTGGATCAGCGCGTTCAGCTCCGCCTCGGCCGCGGCGCGCGCCTCGTTGCCCCCGGGCGGCATCATCGCGTTGCGGTCCCAGCCGACGATGGACGCGACGTGGTTGTAGCGGTGGAGGCGGGAATGGACGCGGGTCAGTTCGGCGTAGGCGGAGGGCATAGGGTTAAAAGCTCAGACACGGAGGACACAAAGGACATGGGGCCTGAAACGGCGTTGCAGGTAAAGCGTTGCAGATAATGCGTCTCAGATAAAGCGTCTCAGATACGGCGTCTTAGGTACAGAGGACACAAAGGAAAACACTTCCGCCTTGGCCTGTCGTCGTCAGGCGGCCAGCCTGCGCACGCCGCGCAGCCGGTTGCCGATTTCGCGTTCGGTTGTTTTCAGGTCATAAGCCGCCTGGAGGTTGAGCCAGTATTGCGGCGACTGCCCGAATGCCTTGCCAAAAAGCAGCGCCAGTTCGGCTGTCACGGGGCGCGTGCCGTTGATCACGTGGCTGATCCGCATCGGGGACACCCCGATCGCGCGGGCGAAATCGGCCTGGGATGTGCCCAGGCCTTCCAGCGCTTCGCTCAGAAAATCCCCCGGGTGAATCGGGGGCAGGCCGTTCTTGATGGTCATATTGCCGGTCCTCAGTGGTAATCGACTATTTCGACGTCGAACGCGTCGCCCTTCTCGAAACGGAAGCAGACTCGCCATTGGTCATTGATCCGGATGCTCCACTGGCCCTTGCGGTCGTGCTTCAACGCTTCCAGGTGGTTCGAGGGCGGAACGCGCAGATCTTCCAGTACCGTCGCCGCATCGAGCTGGGTCAGGCGCATCGTCGCCCGCTTCCGGATATCCGGCGGCAGTCGCCGGGATTTTCCGGTGGCGTAAAAGCGCTCCGTTTCGGTGGACGCGAACGAGCGGATCACGGGAGAACTGTAAACTATTTGTTTACGGTGGTCAATTCATCCCGAAACCGCGGATCAGGAGACGGGGAATAACCCCTTTCTCGGCCTTCTGCCATCCCGCCATCCCGGGCTTTCGACTCTCCGGCGCTTCGCGGGTAAACTGCGGTCCAGATACCGTTCAAAAAACAGCAGGTTCTCCATGGCCACCCAACCTCCCCGCCGCCGCATCCAGTTCAAGGAACTCGCCATCGGTCAGCGTTTCTTCGACCCGATCAGCGCCGAGTATTTCGTGAAGCG
>CAZOQY010000210.1:2338-5822 GCA_964581835.1 uncultured Streptomycetaceae bacterium
GTCGGCAACCTCGGCGTCAACGAGTTCTTCACGAAGAACATGCCGTACAGCCCGCTGACCGACCTCGCGCCGGTGACCTCCGCGGTGGCGAGCGGCAACATCCTGGTGGTGCATCCGTCGGTGCCGGCGAAATCGCTGCGCGAGCTGCTGGCGCTGGCGCGGGCGCGGCCGGGCGATCTCGCCTACGGCTCTCCCGGGGCGGGCGGCTCGGGCCACCTCGCGGCGAGCCTGTTCCAGTCGATGACGAAGACGAAGCTGCTCCACGTGCCCTACAAGGGGACCGGTCCCGCGGTGGTGAACCTGATGGCCGGGGAAGTGCAGATCGTGTTCGCCTCGCCGGCCAGCGTCGCGGCCAGCATCAAGGACGGCCGCCTGCGTGCGCTGGCCGTGTCGCCCGCGAAGCGCCTGAGGGAATACCCGCAGTTGCCGACAATCGCGGAAGCCGGCGTGCCGGGCTACGAATCGCAGAGCTGGTACGGCTTCGTCGTCGCGGCGAAGACCCCGCCGGCGATCGTGGCGCGGCTCAACAAGGAGATCGTGCAGATCCTCCAGCGGCCGGACGTGCAGGACGCGCTGCGGGTGCAGGGCGAAGTCTGGACGAACACCCCGGAGGCGTTCGGGGCCTACATCAAGTCGGAGCACGCGAAGTGGGGCCGGCTCATCCGCGAAATGGGGATTACCGGCAACTGAGCCGCGGTGAGATGTTGATCGTCGATTCGCAGGTCCACATCTGGGCCGCCAACACGCCCGAGCGGCCGTGGGCGGCCGGGGCGAAGCCGCACCGGCCCGAGCCCTTCGGCAAGAACGAACTGCTGAAGGAAATGGAAGCGGCGGGCGTGGACCGGGTGGTCATCGTCCCGCCGAGCCTCGACCGCGCGCGCAACGATCTCGCGCTGGCCGCGGCGCAGTCGCATCCGGACCGCTTTGCGGTCGTGGGCATACTCAGCGCGGTCGCCCCCGAATCCCGTGGCAAGCTCGCGACCTGGCGCAAGCAGCCGGGCATGCTGGGTCTGCGCTTCAATTTCAAGAAGAACCTGGACCGCCTGACCAACCCGGCGATCATGGGCTGGTTGTGGGCGGAGGCGGAAGCCGCGGGCGTGCCGATCTACGTGGGCGTGACGTACCCGACGGTCAAATACGTGGACGCGATCGCGGCGCGCCACCCGCGCCTGAAGCTCATCCTCGACCACATGGCGCTCGACACCGGCGTGAAGGACGATGCGGCGTTCAAGGACTTCGACCTGCTGCTGCCGATCGCGAAGCGGCCCAACGTCGGGGTGAAGGTGAGCGCGCTGCCGGGCTACACCACGACGCCGTATCCCTACACCAGCCTGCACGGCTACGTGCGGCGCGTCTACGACGCCTTCGGGCCGCAGCGGATGTTCTGGGGCAGCGATCTCACGCGGCTGAAGTGCAGCTACCGCCAGTGCGTGACCGTGTTCACCGAGGAGATGCCCTGGCTCGCGGGCAGGGACCTCGAACTCGTCATGGGGCGCGCGCTGTGCGAGTGGCTGGGTTGGCCGGCGTAGTGATCAGCCGCCGATGAACGTCGGAAAAGGGGTCAGGACCCTTTTTTCACAACAATTTGTTTCATAAGGATAAACGCCAACAGAAAAGGGTCCTGACCCCTTTTTCTCTCGCCGGCAGTTTCACCTGGCAGGTTTTAGGGATCGGCGTTCATCGGCGGCTAATTGAATCAGGCCCGCGGGCGTAGCGAACTGCCGCCGTCGATCGCGACGACGGCGCCGCTGATGTAGGAGGCGCGTTCGGAGGCGAGGAAGGTCACCAGGTCCGACACTTCCGACGGGCGGCCCGCACGCCCGAACGGCAGCGTGGCGACGACCTTGTCGCGTATCTCGGTCCAGCGTGATTCATTGCCCAAATCGCGTGCCGCCTGCTCTTTGAAGTGCCCGATCTGTCGTTCCGTCTCGACGCGGCCGGGGTTGACCCCGACGACGCGGATGCCGTGGTCCACGCTCTCCGAGCCCAGCGCCCGGGTGAAGGCGATCAGTCCCGCGTTGCCGGTGGTGCCGGCGATGTAGTTGGCGCGGTGGCGTTCGCCGGCGATGCCGATGATGTTGACGATGACGCCGGACCGGCGCCCGCGCATGGCCTTGTAGATTTCCCGCGTCAGATCGATGAAGCCGAAGACCTTCAGGTCCCAGGCGTGGCGCCAGCGCGCGCTGTCCACGTCCAGCAGGCTGCCGCCGGGAATGGCGCCGGCGTTGTTGACCAGGATGTCCACGTCGTCGCAGGCCCTGGCCAGCGCGACGACGTTCTCCGTCCTGCCCAGGTCGGTCACATGCGCGAAGGCCGGGGTCTCGTACTGCTTCGTGATCGCGTCCGCCGCGCTTTTCAGGGCGGACTCGCTGCGCGCGGCGAGGTGCACGGCGGCGCCTTCCTTCGCGAAGCCGTGCGCGCACGCGAGGCCGAGGCCTTTCGACGCGCCGGTGATCAACACCTTCTTGCCGCGCAGCTCCAGATCCAAGATTCACTCCTGAGACAATTCCGTAGAGCCGGGATTATCGTTCAAATACCGTGAGGGCGGGAGATCGATAAGATCGCTTTTCCCATCTCTCGATTTCCCGATCTCCCGACCTCCCGGGTGCTTTCGATTTCCCGGAACTTCTTTCACGTGCTGGCGGTCAAATCAGCGTATCCCATCCTTTTTGCATAAGACCTTGTCACCCATGAAGCGCCTGATGCCCGGTTATTGCGCCAGCGCCGCCCTGCGAGGGCAAGGACTTTCCGCGACCCTGTACCGGCGCTCCACGCGAACCGCGTGCGGGTCGCCTCCCGGCAGGATTTCCATCTTTCAGCGGTAGGCGGCCCCGGCACAGTCGTGCCGCGTAATCGGGCTGTCGGGACGCAATGCGTCCCCGTTCATCCCGTTTTCCGCCCGCTGGGGCCGCTGCCGGCATTTCGCTTAGGGGACAGACCACTAAGCAAGTTATCTATCTGATTAGTAAATAATTTTATCTGGACCTTCGCTTAGTGGTCTGTCCCCTAAGCTTCTTAGTGGTCTGTCCCCTAAGCTTTTTTCAAGGAGAGCAACATGAGAACAGAACAAAACACCCGTATTACCGACCGCGATGCGGCACGCCTGGCGCGCATCGTCGAGGATCTGCTGCGGCGCGCGAGCGCCATCGAGAACGGTGCCGAGGCGCTGCACGACACGCTGGATTCCGCGCGCATCGTGCCCTCGGCCGAAATCGAGGCTGACGTCGTCACCATGAATTCCGAAGTGACGATCGAGGACGTCAAATCCGGCGGCAGGCAGACGGTCCGGCTGGTTTACCCGGAACAGGCCGATGCCGGCAAGGGCCACGTTTCGGTCCTGTCCCCGCTCGGCAACGCCATACTCGGCGAACGCGTCGGCGAGGAAGTGAGCTTCGCGACGCCCGTCGGCGAGCGCTGGGTACGCATCGCCGGCATCCGCTTTCAGCCGGAGGCGGCGGGGCAGTACGACCTTTAGGGGACAGAC
>CAZOQY010000211.1:0-425 GCA_964581835.1 uncultured Streptomycetaceae bacterium
GCGCCTTCCTCACTCGCGACGGCGACTACTTCGTTCCGCTCGGCCAGCGCGTGGCGAAGGCGCGGCGCGTGCAGGCCGACCTGTTCGTCTCGATCCACGCCGACGCCTTCATACGCCCGCAGGCGCGCGGCTCGTCGGTGTTCGCGCTGTCGGAATCGGGCGCGACCTCGGCGGCGGCGAGCTGGCTGGCGAAGCGCGAGAACGACGCCGACCTGATCGGCGGCGTGAACCTCGACGTGCGCGACCCCTACCTCAAGCAGACGCTGCTCGACCTGTCGCAGACGGCGCAGATCAACGACAGTCTCAAGCTCGCCCGCGCCGTGCTGGGCGAGATCGGCGGCATCAACACCCTGCACAAGCGGGACGTGGAACAGGCCGGCTTCGCGGTGCTGAAGGCGCCCGACATTCCCTCGATCCTGGTGGAG
>CAZOQY010000211.1:435-5817 GCA_964581835.1 uncultured Streptomycetaceae bacterium
GGTGGAGACCGCGTTCATCAGCAATCCCGAGGAAGAGAAGCGCCTGCGCAACCCGGCCTACCAGGAGCAGATGGCCGAAGCGGTGCTCAGCGGGATCAAGGCCTACTTCTCGAAGAACCCGCCGCTCGCTCGCGAGCGGCTCGTGCAGAACCAGTAATCGACAGGATTTTCTTTTCGTTCAGATAAAGGAATTTCATAATTAATCCTGTCTATTGCAATCTCCGCAGCAAGGCTCCCGCTTGAGTTACTTCAGCCCGAGCCTCCCCCGGTTCTTCCTATCCTGTCTATTCCTCCTTGCCGCTTCTCCCACCTTCGCCGATGTGCTGGCGCGGGTGGTGTCGGTGCACGACGGCGACACGATCACGGTGCTGGTGGACCGCAAGCAGGTGAAGGTGCGGCTGACCGACATCGACGCGCCGGAGCTGGGCCAGCCGTTCGGCAAGAACTCGCGCCAGTCGCTGGCCGATCTGTGCTTCGGCAAGACCGCCTCGCTCGACGTGCGCGGCCAGGACCGCTACAAGCGCACCATCGCGCGCGTCACCTGCGACGGGCTCGACGCCAACGCCGAGCAGGTGCGGCGCGGCTACGCCTGGACCTACACGCGCTACGCGCCGAAGGGCTCGCCGCTGCACGCGATCCAGCTCACCGCCCGCTCGGAGCACCGCGGCCTGTGGGCCGACCCGAAGTCGATCCCGCCGTGGGAGTGGCGGAAGAACGGCCAGTGACCCAAAAACGCAGGCAATCCTCAAAACGAGTCGCCAAGGACGCGGAGGACACAAAGGCAATACACACTACGGAACGCGAAGGAGATAATAATAAAGTCAACGGCAAAACCTGAAGGTCGCGAAGGAACCGCGCCAAGCGTGGTCTACGAGATAGCCCGGGTCGCACCATCGCAGCAGGATTTTGCGGGAAACCCGAGCACCTGTGGCGCAACCAATAACTCATTTTTGGCGTTGCCTTCGCGCCCTTGATTGGTTTTCGATAGTTTTCCTTCCCGTCCTTTGCGCCCTTGGCGTCTCGTTGTAAGTTCCTTCGCGTCCTTGGCGCCCCGTCGTATATCCTGTCGCGGCCCTGCCGGATGTAAGGTAATATCCTTCCCGAAGTCACTGATAAGAAAGAAGCATGTCCACAGGATGGAGGATCGCCGCGGCGCTCGCCGCGGTCTGGCTCGGCGGATGCGCGTCCCTGCCGGACGCGATGACGCTTCCCGCCGTTACTTTTCCGTACGTCAGCAGCTTCTCGGACAGCACGCCGGATGAAGTGCTGCCGCGCGGCTGGCAGCCGTGGACGCTGGGCAAGTTCAAGAAGACGACGCAATATCAGCTGGTCGATTACGACGGCCGCACGGTGATCAAGGCGAGCGCGCAGTCGTCCGCGTCCGGGCTGGTGCACCCGGTCGAGGTCGAGTCGAAGACCTACCCGCTTCTGTCCTGGCGCTGGAAAGTGAACGAGCTGATCCCCACCGCCGACAACACCCAGAAGCACGCCGAGGATTCCCCGGTGCGCGTGGTGGTGAGTTTCGAAGGCGATCTCGACAAGCTGTCGCTCGGCGACCGCATGTTCTTCGACAACATCCGCCTGCTCACCGGCCAGCAGCTGCCGTACGCGACGCTGATGTACATCTGGGAGAACCGCGCGCCGCGCGGCTCGGTGATTCCCAACCGGCACACCTCGCGCATCAAGATGATCGTCGCCGAGAGCGGGCGCGACAAGCTGGGCGACTGGCAGGAAGTCACGCGCAACGTCTACGAGGATTACCGGCGCGCCTTCGGCGAAGAGCCCGGCCGCATAACCGCCATCGGCATCATGACCGACACCGACAACACCGGCGAGAACGCCCACGCCTGGTACGGCGACATCGTGTTCCGGCGGGTGGCGCCGCCGCGGATGGTTTTCGCGTCGGACTGACGCGAAAACCAGATACAAGGCACAAGACTCAAGGTGCAAGGGTCTTCAAGGTGCAAGGGTCTTCCTTGAGCCTTGTATCTTGAATCCTGGACCTTGTATCTTGTAGTCCGCCCATGAACCTCCGCTTCGTCATCGCCCTCGTCGTCGCGCTGTTCGCGCTCGGCTCGTATTTCTTCAAGACCAGCGAGAACCCGATCACCGGCGAGAGCCAGCGCGTCGCGCTCACCGCCGAGCAGGAGATCGCCCTCGGCCTGCAAACCGCGCCGCAGATGGCGGCCCGCTTCGGCGGCCTCACCCGCAACGAGAAAGCGGCGAAGGTCGTCGAGACCGTCGGCCGCAGGCTGGTCGCCAACTCGGTCGCGTCGAAGTCCGCTTACCGCTTTTCCTTCCATGTGCTGGCGGACCCGCGCACGATCAACGCCTTCGCCCTGCCCGGCGGCCCGATCTTCATCACCGAGGGCCTGCTGCGACTGCTGAAGACCGAGGGCGAGCTCGCGGGCGTGCTGGGCCACGAGATCGGCCACGTGCTGGCGCGCCACGCGGCGGAGCGCATCGCGAAGCAGCAGCTGACGCAGGGACTGGTGGGCGCGGTCGCCGTCGGCAGCGGCGACTACGGCGCCGCGCAGGCGGCGCAGATGGTCGGCAACCTGGTCAACATGAAGTACGGCCGCGAGGACGAGATCGAGTCCGATACGCTCGGCGTGCGCATCATGGCCGAGGCCGGCTACGATCCGCGATCGATGCTGCGGGTGATGGAGGTGCTGGCGAAGGCCTCGTCCGGCTCGGGGCAGCCGGAATTCCTCTCGACCCACCCCAACCCCGGCAACCGCAGCGAGCAGATCAAGGCGGAGATCGCGAAACGCTTTCCCGGCGGGGTAACGGAAGGATTGAAGCGCTGAAGCGCTTCAATCCCAAAGAACCCAAAAGAATGAGTCTGTTAAGCCAGCTCCTCCCCCGTTCGTCCGAGGTTCGGGACGATGCATCGCTCGCGCTCCATCGCGTTGCTCGGCAGTGTGGCCGCGGCTGCGCGATCGCTCCGGACCAGGCCACGCCGCCGGCCCGGCGGTCGATAGAGGGTATCATCAGTGCTTGTGCTTTCCGACGTAATTTCGCGGACAACCCCCCGGAGAACCCGATGATCCGTTCGCTCTCTTGCGCAATCGCGCTCGTGTTTGCATCGGTCGTGCCGCCGGCCCTCGCCGCGGACAAATACCCCTCCCGGCCGGTGCGCTTCGTCGTACCTTACGCGCCGGGCGGCGGCTCGGACACGACCGCGCGCATAATCGGACAGAAGCTCGGCGACCGCCTCGGCCAGACGTTCGTGATCGACGCCCGGCCCGGCGCAGCCAGCCTGATCGGGACCGAGATCGTCGCCAAGGCCGCGGGCGATGGCTACACGCTGATCCTCGCCGACGTGCCGCACGCCATCAATCCCGCGGTCTCGACCAAACCCACCTACGACCCGGTCAGGGACTTCGAGCCGATCATGCTGGTCGCCACGACGCCGCAGATCCTGGTTGCTCATCCGTCGTTCGCGGCAAGCTCCCTGAAGGAACTGCTCGCCATGCCGCGCGCGCAGACCGCGAAGCTCGCGCTTGGCAGCTCCGGCACCGGCAGTTCGCCGCACATGACTTACGAGCTGCTGCGGATTCGTACTGGACTCGAGCTGAACCACGTTCCGTACAAGGGCGGCGGCCCCGCGATCTCCGACGCTGTCGCCGGGCAGATCCCGCTCGCGCTGATGGGCTCGCCGGTGTCCATCCCCCATTTGAAGGCGGGACGACTGAAGGGCATCGGCATTACCAGCGCCAGGCGACACCCGGCCGTGCCGGGCATCCCCACGTTCGACGAATCGGGCGTCGGCGGTTTCGTGGTGTCGCATTGGTACGGCGTGCTCGCATCGGGCGGCACGCCCCCCGCCATCGTCAGGCTGCTGCACGCCGAGATCGCGCGCGCCCTCGAGCAGCCCGACGTGAAGGAACGGCTCACCAGCCTCGCGCTCGATCCCGCATCGGGCAGTCCCGGGGACTTCCGCAAGGTGATCGAGGCCGACGTAAAGCGCTGGCGGGAAGTCGTCGCGAAGTCCGGAATCAGGCTGAACTGACGGCGCGCCAGCATGAGCTATCTGACTCATATCGAAACCGCATCGGGCCGGCGACTGGACCCGGGCGTACCGCACAGCGCCGCCCCCGCCGAGGCGCTGCGCGCGCGCTACGACATTGAACGCATCCGGCGCGAGGTCACGCAGGAAACCATCGCCCGCGGCCCCGCGAACCTGTGGCGCTACGCGCCGCTGCTGCCGGTCGAGCATCCCGATCAGGCGGTATCGCTCGGAGAGGGCTGGACGCCGCTGCTGCAGGCGCCCCGGCTCGCCCGTTCGCTGGGCATGAAGCAACTGGCGGTGAAGGACGAGGCGCGCAACCCCAGCGGCACCTTCAAGGACCGGGGCGCGGCGGTCGCCGTGACGCGCTACGCCGAACTGGGCGTGAACACCGTCGCGCACAACAGTTCCGGCAACGCCGGCGGTTCCTGGAGTCTCTACGCGGCGCGCGGCGGCATCACCTGCGTCAATATCCTGCCGACCGATGCGCAGGCTTCGAGCCGCCAGCACTGCCGCGCAAGCGGGCAGCCTACGTTCCTGCTCGAGAACTGGCACGACGGCGGGCGGCTGGTGGCGGAAGCGTGCGAGAAAAACGGCTGGCTCAACATCTGCACGCTGCGCGAGCCCTACCGGCTCGAAGGCAAGAAGACCATGGGCCTCGAAATCGCCGAGCAGCTCGGCTGGCGCATGCCCGACGCCATCGTCTACCCGATGGGCGGAGGCCTCGGCGCGATCGGCATCTACAAGGCCTTCGAGGAACTGCTGCAACTGGGCTGGATGACGGGCAGGTTGCCGCGCCTCTACGTGACCCAGTACGAAGGCTGCTCGCCCGTGGTGAAGGCATACGACGAGGGCCGCGACGAATGCGCGCCCTGGGGCAGAATCGACATTCCGCCCGGCGGGCTCAAGTCACCCAATCCACCGGGCGGGCGCGAGGTGCTCAGGATGATGCGCGAGCATGGCGGCGGCGCGATCGCCGTCACGACCGAAGAGGCGCTCGCCGCGGTGGACGAGATGGCGCGGGAGGAAGGCATTTTCGCCTGCCCCGAGAGCGCGACCACGCTGGTCGGTCTCAGGAAAGCCCTCGCGCGCGGCTGGATCAGGCCGGACGAAGAAACCGTGCTGGTGAGCACCGGCTCCGGATTGAAGTCGATCCCGACCCTGGCCGCGCCGTCGTTCCCGACGATCACGACCAGCTTGGAACTGCGCGCCTGACCGCGCGGCGCCGCGGTATCAGGACTTGAGGACCGCGAGCACCGCGTCCAGCATCTTCTTCGCATCGCCGAACAGCATGCGGTTGTTCTCTTTGTAGAAGAGCGGGTTGTCGACGCCGGCGTAGCCCGAGGCCATGCTGCGCTTCATCACGATCG
>CAZOQY010000212.1:0-5766 GCA_964581835.1 uncultured Streptomycetaceae bacterium
CAGGCGGAACACGCCGTGCCCTTCGGAGCCCTGCACGTCGGCCCGCACCATCAGCTCCGCGATGCTCTTCGCATCAGCGGCCGGAATGCCGACCGCCTCGAACGCGCGCGCGGTGAATGACTCGAGTTTCTGCGCCGTTACGCGCAGGGGTGCCGCCGTATCAGCCATGGTCCCTCAATCCTCGATCCTCGATCCTGATCAGTCGATCCTGACCTTGTTCTCGCGGATGATGCCTTCCCAGCGCTTCAGCTCGGAACGCACGTAGGCGTCGAAATCCGCCGGCGAGGCGCTGAGACTCATCGGCGTCTGCCGCTTCTCCAGCAGGCCCTCGGCTTCCAGCTCCTTCATCGCCGCGACCGCCACGGCATGCAGGCGGGCGAGCACCGGTTTCGGCGCGCGCGCGGGCGCGAAAATACCGTTCCAGTTGTCGCTGCCGATGCCCGGGAAACCCGCTTCCGCCAGGGTCGGCACGCCCGGCGCCTCCGCGATGCGCTTCTCGCCCGTCACGGCATAGGCGCGAATCTGGCCGGCGCGCACCGGGCCGATGTTGGAAGCGACGTTCGAGATCTGGATGTTCGAGTCGTTGCGCAGGAGGTTGGTCAGCGTCTCGCCCGCCCCCTTGGTCGGCAGGTGCACCATGCGGATGCCGGCCCTCGCCGTGAAGGCGAGCATGTCGAGGTGCGAGTAGGAGCCCAGCGGCGCACCGAAGTTCAGCTGCCCCGGCCGCGACCGCGCGTACTCGATCGCCTCCTTCAACGTGGCCGGCATCTTCGGGCTGCCCAGCAGGAAATTCGGGATCGCGACCAGCTGGGTGATGCCCGCCAGGTCCGTGGCCGCGTTCGCCTTCATGCGCCCGGCGAAGAGGATCGGGTTGATCGAGTTGGTGGAGATGTTGCCGACCAGCAGCGTGTAGCCGTCGGGCTGCGCCTGCGCCGTCAGTTCCACCGCGATGTTGCCGGCGGCGCCGGCGCGGTTGTCCACGACGACCTGCTGGCCGAGGCTGCGCGTCATCTTCGGCTCGATCATCCGCCCGATGATGTCCGTCGCGCCGCCGGGCGCGAACGGGATCAGCATGCGGATCGGACGCACCGGGTAGTTTTGCGCGATCACGTCTTGAATCGCCGCGCCCCCCGTGATGCTGGCGAGCGCAATCATCGCAGCGGCGCGCAAAACTAATTGGAAAGTGCCAGACGGTCGCCTCGAAACAGAGGTCACCGGTTCCTCCTTATCCAATCCCCCTCGTTACTTCTCATGCCCTTCCTCGAGCTCTACCAATGCCCCCAGGAAGTCTTTCGGATGCAGGAAGGCAATTCTCGCGCCGTGCACATTATGTTGCGGCGACCCATCCCCCAATACGCGCGCTCCCTTTCCAGCCACGATCCCCGTGGTCGCCGCAACATCGTCCACTTCGAGACAGAAGTGGTGGATGCCGCCCGCCGGATTCTTCTCGAGGAATTTCGACACCGGCGAATCGGGCCGCGACGGCTCCATCAGCTCGATGCGGGCGTTCGGCAGCTCGACGTAAGCCATGCGCACGCCCTGCTGCTCGTTCGTCCGCACCTCGCCGATCTCGAGCCCGTACACCTCCTTCAGCCGCTTCGCCGCCGCGGCGAGATCCGGCACGACAATAGACACATGACTCAATCCGGTAATCATCACCACTCCCGGCAAGAACCCGTCAACGTCAAAAGCAATAGACAGCTGCCCCCATCCTACCTTCCCCCAAGACGGGGGAAGGGGATACACAAGATTTACAGGATTAGATCAAAAAAAACCGGTTTCACTGTTTGAATCTTGTTAATCCTGTCTATTAAACGACTTTCTGCGCGCGCAACTCCGCGATGCGCGCCGCGGTGAGTCCCAGCTCGCCGGACAGCACCTCGTCGGTATGCTCGCCCAAGAGCGGCGGCGCGCGCCGGATCGACGGCGGCGTGCCGTTCATGCGGAACGGGATACCCACCATCTTCAATTCGCCCGCCCTGGGGTGGCTGACCGTCCGCACCATGTCGCGCGCGAGCGTGTGCGGATCGTTCAACGCCTCCGCCACCGTGTTGATCGGCCCGCATGGCACGCCGGCCGCGCGCAGCTTCTCGATCCAGCCGGCGGTCCTGTCGGTCTTCAGCGCCACCGCGATCAGGTCGTCGAGCGCTTCGCGGTTCGCCACGCGCGCGGGATTCTTCGCGTAGCGCTCGTCCTTCGCCCACTCCGGATGGCCGAGGACTTCCGCGCAGCGCGCGAACTGGCCGTCGTTGCCCACCGCCAGCGCCATCATGCCGTCGGCGGTCGGATACGTCGTGTAGGGGACGATGCTGGGATGGCCGTTGCCGAAGCGCCGCGCGTCCTTGCCCGACACCAGGTAGTTGGAGGCGACGTTGATCAGCATGGCGATGCCCGAGTCGTAGAGGCAGACCTCGACGTGCTGGCCGCGCCCGGTGCGCTCCCGCGCCGCGAGCGCGCCGAGGACGGTGTTGCAGGCGTAGAGCCCCGTCACCACGTCCACGATCGCGACGCCGTACTTGGTCGGCGTGCCGTCGGGCTCGCCGCAGATGCTCATCAGGCCCGACTCCGCCTGCAGGATGAAGTCGTAGCCGGGCAGCGCCGCATCCGGACCGCTGGAGCCGTAGCCGGTGATCGAGCAGCGGATGACGCGCGGCGCGTGTTTCTCCAGCCACTCGTTGGTGATGCCCCACTTCTCCAGCGTGCCGAGCTTGAAATTCTCGACCAGCACGTCGCACTTCTTCACCAGGCCCGCGAGGATTTCCTGCCCGGCCTTCGACGCCATGTTGAGCGTGAGCGAGCGCTTGTTGCGGTTGATGCCGAGGAAGTACGCCGATTCACCGTTGGTGAACGGCGGCCCCCAGGTGCGCGTGTCGTCGCCGGCGCCGGGCGGCTCGACCTTGATCACGTCGGCGCCCATGTCGCCCAGCAGCTGCGCGCACGTCGGCCCGGCGAGGATGCGCGTCAAATCCAGCACGCGCAGCCCGGCCAGCGCCCCTTCGTTATTGCCTGAATCCATCAAATCCCTTCAAACCTAAATCTGAACCGCCAAGCACGCCAAGAGAATCAAAAACAATAATTGAACCACAGAGAAAGGAGAGAGAAACAAGATCAAATGTTGTTACTCCGCCGTGCTCACGTATTTGATTCTCTCCCCATCTCTGTGGTTCGATAGGAGTTTGAGCTCCCACCGTATCGCTTCTCTTGGCGGCCTTGGCGGTTCAATATGATTTTGCTTCTCTCCGCGTCTCTGCGGTTCATTATTTCTTTACGTTTTTCTGCCGCATGTCCGGCGGCGCATTCAAATCGCGCTCGCAGCCGTCCACGTACTGCTCCAGCTCCTTCTTCGCGCGCATGCGGAATTTCTGGAAATTGGGCTGCCGGCCGGCGAGGAACGCGTTCATGCCCTCTTTCGCTTCTTCCGAGCCCCACACGTGCGCCAGCAGCTCCATGCCCTGCTGCCACGAGGAATAGAGGTTGTCGGACTCGAAGTTGAGCGACTTCTTGGTCATGCGGATGGTGAGCGCGCTGTGGCCCTTCATGGTCTCGCACCACTTCAGCGTCTCTTTCAGCAGGTCCTTCTGCGGCACGCACTTGTTGATGAGGCCGACCTCGACCGCCTCTTTCGCGCCGAAGCGGCGCGCGCAGAAGATCATCTCGCGCGCCAGGCGCTCGCCGATGATGCGCGGGATGTACTGGGTCGCGCCGACCGTCGGGCACGCGCCCACCTTGGCGCCGGTCTGGCCGAGCACCGCGTTCTCGGAGGCGATCACCAGGTCGCACCACAGCGCGAGTTCGTGGCCGCCGCCCATGCACCAGCCGTTGACCATCGCGATCACCGGGATCGGCAGGCCGCGGATCGTCATCGCCAGCCCCAGCATGCGGTCGTTCCACATGTAGGCGTTGGTGAAGTTCAGCCGCTTCATCGCGAAGAAGTCGCCGCCGGCGGAGAACGACTTGTCGCCGGCGCCGGTCACCACCGCGCACACGATCGAGGGGTCCTCGCGCGTGGACTTGAGCGCGTCGATCATCTCGTCGAGCGTCTGCTCGCGGAAGGCGTTGAGCACGCGCGGCCGGTTGATGGTCACCCAGGCGACCTGGTCGCGCACCTCGTAGAGGATGTCCTGGTAGTTCCGGGCTGCGAGTTGCGCGAGCTTTTTCGGCGCGGCTTTCGCGGCCGCTTTCTTGCTGCTGGCGGGCATGGGGCTCCTTGATCGATCGGGTGATGACGAAAAAACAGGAGTCGGAATCTTACCATTGAGACCCCGTACCGGCTGCGCTACCATCGTGCGCAAAGCAGGCGGGAAGGCGGCGCGAAAACCGCGCGCCGATCGCCGGGAGGAGTCCCCATGAAGCTCGTCGCCAGCATCTTCGTCGCGTCCTGCGCGCTCGCTTTTTCCGCGCAGGCGCCCGCCCAGGCCTGGCCGGTGAAACCGATACGCTTCGTTGTTCCGTTCGCGCCAGGCGGCCCCACGGACACGCAGGCGCGCTGGGCGGCGCAGCAAATGAACGCGGCATTCGGCCAGCCCGTGATCGTCGAGAACCGCCCCGGCGCGGGCGGCGTGCCCGGCACCGAGACCGTGGTGAAGAGCGCGCCGGACGGCTACACCCTGCTCGCCGGCAATCCCGGGCCGCTGACCATCGCGCCGAGCGCGCGGGCGCAGCTGCCCTACGACCCGCTGCGCGACCTCGCGCCCATCGTGTTGATCGCCCGCAGCGCGAGCTGCCTGTCGGCCCACCCCAGCCTGCCGGCGAAAGGCATCCGCGAATTCACCGCGCTGGCGCGGGCGCAGCCCGGCCGGATCAACTTCGCTTCGCCGGGCGTCGGCACCGTGGGCCATTTCGCCACCGAGCTGTTCGCCAACCAGGCCGTCGTGAAACTCAACCACGTGCCGTACAAGGGCGCGGCCCAGTACCTGGTGGACCTGCTCGCCGGTAACATCGATGTCGCGCTCGCGCAGTTCGCGCAGTCGGCGCCGCTGGTCAGGCAGGGCAAGCTGCGCTGCCTCGGCGCGACTTCGCGCGCGCGCTCGCCGCTGCTCCCGGACACGCCGACGATCGCGGAACAGGGCATCAAGGACTTCGAAAGCTACAACTGGAACGGCGTGCTGGCGCCCGCGGCGACGCCGCGGCCCGTCATCGCCCGCATACACGAGGTGCTGGCGAAGCAGCTCGCGGCCCCCGAGGCGCGCGAGCTCTACACCGGGCAGGGACACGAGCCGGGCGGCATCGGGCCGGACGAATACGCCGCGTTCCTGAAGGCGGAAACGGCCAAGTGGGCGAAGGTCGGCCAGGCGGCGGGAATTCCCAAGCAGTGATGAGCCGGGGACAGGAAAAGGTGCCAGGAACCTTTTCCGAGGTTCCTGGCACCTTTTCCAACTAAAGGAGCAACATGACGGAGAATAAAAAAGACCCGGCGTACTTCATGTATTTCCCGGGCAACTACCGCTGGTCGGCGGCGTTCATCAACATGATCGGCTCGATCGCCTACGGCGGCGCGGAAATCGGCGAGCTGCACAAGATCGGCCGGCTGCTGAAGGACAAGGGTCCGGAGGACGACGAAGCGTGGTTCAGGGCGTGCGTGAAAGTCGCCGAAGGCGTGCGCGCCTATGGCGCGAAGTGGGAGCAATCCGGCCACCGCCACTCCGCCGCGCACGCCTACCTGCGCGCGTGCAATTACTACCAGATGGCCGAGCGCTTCCGCACGCCCAAGGACAAGACCGGTCTCGATGTTTTCCGCCAGGGCGTCGACTGCTTCCACCGGCACGT
>CAZOQY010000213.1:0-5739 GCA_964581835.1 uncultured Streptomycetaceae bacterium
CCGCCGATCACGATGTTCTGCGGCGTCATCGGCTTCAGCACCACGGTGTAGACGACGGCGTAGCCGACGAAAGTGGCGAGCGTCAGCCACATCGTCAGCGCGTTGACCCACTGGTAGAGGATGCCGAGCCCGGCGCCGCCGACGATGCCCGCGAAAACGAGCGTCTGCAGGGGGGTCACGTGGCCGCGCGGCAACGGCCGCCAGCTGGTGCGCGCCATGACGGCGTCGATTTTCTGCTCGACCAGGCAGTTCACCGCCGCCGCCGCGCCCGCCGTCAAGGCGATGCCGAGCGTGCCCGCGACCAGCACCTGCAGCGGCACCATGCCGGGCGTGGCGAGGAACATGCCGATCACCGCCGTGAAGACGATGAGCGACACGACACGCGGCTTGGTGAGCTGGAAGAACTGGCCGGCCCTGGACGCGAGCGGCTGGCTGGCGAGGCTGGACGACATTATCTGGTTGCCGTTTCCCTGATGCAGGGGAGGATGAGGGGAATTATCCCCTCATTCCTTACTGGCTCGTTTGAAGACGACGAAGTTTATCACCACCAGCGCGGCCAGTAACAGCGCCGCGACGGCGTTGTGCGCGGCCGCGAGCACGAGCGGCAGGCGCAGCAGGACGTTGGCGATGCCGACCGCGACCTGGATGACGACCAGCGCGACGATCGCGGCGCCGGCGCCGCGCAAGCCCGCTTCGCGCAGCGCGCGCAACCCGAGCCCGCCCACCACGACCGCCGTCGCGAGCGCCCCGAGGCGATGGCTCCACTGGATTGCGTTCAACGCTTCCTGCGACAGCGGCGCGCCGGCCGCGGTCACGCCCAGCTCGCGCAGGACGTGAAACGCATTGGCGAAATCCATGTCCGGCAGCCAGCGGCCGTGGCAGGCCGGGAAGTCGACGCAGGCAAGCGCCGCGTAGTTGGTGCTGACCCAGCCGCCGAGCGCGATCTGCACGACCAGCACCGCCAGCGCGAGCAGCGCCCACGGCCGCAACGGCGCCGCGGCCGGCGCCGGATCGATCTCCCGCAGGGCGAGCCAGAGCAGCAGCGCGAACGTCGTCATGCCGCCCAGCAGGTGCAGCGTCACGATGGCCGGCTTCAGCAGCATCGTCACCGTCCACATGCCGAGCGTCGCCTGGAACGCGACCACCGCGACGAGCGAGGTCGCAAGCCAGGGGGAACGGCCGTCGCCGGCGTGCCTTCTCCGCCACGCCAGCACCGCGATGGCGAGAATCAGCAGGCCCAGCGCGCCGGCCAGGTAGCGGTGGAACATTTCCTTCCACGCGCGGCCGACGTCCACCGTCTTGCCCGGGAAGGCCTGCTCGGCCCGCGCGACCTCGTGCACCTCGTCGGGAACACCGATCATCTGGCCGTAGCAACCCGGCCAGTCGGGACAGCCCAGGCCGGCGTCTTCCAGCCGCACGTAGGCGCCGACCACGATCACGATGAACGTGAGCACAACCGAGCAGAAGACGAGAGGACGGTAGGCGCTCATCCTATCTGCGATGCCTTCAGCAGGCGCCCGAGGTCCTTGATCATCAACTTCGGGTCGGGATCGCGCGGGAAGCGCATCATCAGGTTGCCGAGCGGGTCGACCAGGTAAATATGATCGGAAGCCGCCGCCTGCGCGGGAAGGCGCTGCAGCAGGCCGGCGTCGGCGCGCACGATCCAGGTCCCCTCGTACTGCGAAACCGCCTCAGCCCGCGGCGCGGCGGCGTCGCTCACCAGCCACACGCGCTCGACGCGATCCGCGTTCTTGCCCTGCGTCAACCGCAACTGCCGCATGTACAGCAACTGCCGGTCGCAATTCGCATCGCAGCCGCCCGGGCCGACGGCGAGCAGGAGCCATTTTCCTTTCAGTTGCGAGAGCCGGAACGGCTTGCCGTCCGCGAGCGCGAGCTGCGGGTCGGGCAGCGGTCGCGGCTCGATCAGCTCGCCGTAGTTCACGGTGCGCGCGGGCTGCCAGAAATAGTACAGCAGGTACGACGCCGCCACCGGCGCCACCGTCAGGGCGACGAGCAGCCACAACGTGATGAACTTCCGCGTGGCAGGTGGGTTATTCGGCGCGGCGTCGGACATGGGTCACCAGGTAGAACACGAGTATCGTCGCGGCGAGCGCGAGCCACTGAAACGCGTAGCCGTAATGCTTGTCCACGCCGAGATCGGGCGCATCCCACTCGCGCACGAGGCCGTCGTCGAGCGGGCTCTCCTGCCGGATCATCACCGGCTGCAGCGGGATCGGGTACGCCGCGCGGTAGCGCTCGAGCGTCAGGTTCTGCCACACCCTGCCTTCCGCGGCGCGGTCCGACAGTTCCAGGAAGCGCCGGCTCGGCACGACAGCGAGCCCGGTGACCTCGACCGTTTCCGATGGCGTCCTCACTTCAGGCAGCCGGGCCCGCTCGGGGTTCCCCGCGATCCATCCGCGGTTCACCAGCACGTAACGGCTGTCCCTGCCGCCCGCTTTTCCCACCTCGAGCGGCATCACCACGTGGTAGCCGGCCACGCCGCGGCGTATCCGGTTGTCGATCAGCACGCCGTACTTCGGCTCGAAACGGCCCCGCGCGGTGACCTGCCGCCACTCGACGTCCTCCGCCCTCGCCTCGGCCGCGGCGAGCGATACCGGCGCATCCCTGGCAAGCCCGGCGAGTCGCGCCGCCCGCTCCTCCTTCTCGTGCGCGCGGTTCAACTGCCAGTTGGCCAACGCGAGGGTCAACGCGATGCCGGCCGCCGCGGCAAGCGCGGCAATCCATCGAGGACGGGAACGAGCGCGGGCAGACAAGGTGGTCAGGGGCGCTGGCCTGGACTACACTCGGCTTCGATAGCCATGAGAATCGCCGTCATCCTGTTCCTCGTTTTCATCATCGGAAGCCTGTTCTCCGCTCTCTATTTCATGGTGCGCGACAAGGGCCAGGGCGAGCGCATGGTAAAAGCATTGACGGTGCGCGTCGTGTTGTCGATAGTCCTGTTCGCCCTGCTCATGCTGGGCATCTACTCCGGCGTCATCACCGGCAAGCTCTAGGAATTCTTCGGGCGTTGCCGGAAGAATTCCTTATCAACCGCCTCAGAATGACCGCCTGAACGGGCGACCGGGAGAATATCCCGTGGATTTCTGAATGGTGCGTGGCAGCGCGAAAACGCCAACCGCACTCAGCCGTTCGGTTTCTGTCGAGTTCTTCGAAAGGAATTTGGCGGGATATCCCGCCAAATTCCTAAAGCATGTAGACGAAAACGAACAACCCGACCCATACCACGTCGACGAAATGCCAGTACCAGGCCACGCCTTCGAAGCCGAAGTGATTGTCGGGCTTGAAGTGACCGGCGACGCAGCGAAACAGGATCACGATCAGCATGATCGTGCCCACCGTGACGTGGAAGCCGTGGAAGCCGGTCAGCATGAAGAAGGTCGCCCCGTACGCGCCGGTGGTGAGCTTCAGGTTGAGATCGGCGTAGGCATGCGCGTATTCGTAGACCTGAAAGCCAAGGAAGGTCACGCCCAGGCCGATGGTCGCGAACATCCACACGATCAGCTTCTGGCGATCGTTGCGCAACAGCGCCCAGTGCGCGAGCGTAATCGTGAGGCCCGAAGTCAGCAGCAGGGCGGTGTTGATGGCGGGTATGCCCCACGCGCCCATCGGCGTGAAGGGATCCTTGATGCCCGGGCCGGTGGCGGGCCAGGCCGCGGAGAAATCCGGCCAGATCAGCTTGTGTTCGAGATCGCCCAGTTCGGGCACCGACAGCACCCGCATGTAGAACAGCGCGCCGAAGAAGGCCGCGAAGAACATGACTTCGGAGAAGATGAACCAGCCCATGCCCCAGCGAAAGGAAACGTCCACCTGCTTGTTGTACTTGCCCGATTCGCTCTCGTGCGAGACGGTGTGGAACCAGCCGACCAGCATGTAGGTGAGCACCGCCAGGCCGGCAAGCACGAAGAACTTGCCCGGCGCCCAGCCGTTGAACCAGGACGCTGCACCCGAGGCCATCGCCAGCAGCGCGATGGAGCCGAAGATCGGCCAGGTCGAAGGATCCGGTATGTAGTAGCGTGCCGATTGATTCACCATCTTGCTCTCTCCCTTTTCTAGCTGGTGATGGCGCGCACCAGCACCACCAGGCTCAAAACGAATAGTGCCGCGAAAATAATGCCCGTGATAATCACCTGCAGCGGCGTGATCGTCACCGCGTCGTGCTCGTGCGCCGCGCGCCTGCGGATGCCGATGAACGCCGACAGCACCGCCTTCGCCACCTGAAACGGCGTCGCCTTGCGAACGGGCTGTTGCGGCTCGGTCATCAGCATCAACTTCCCTTTCCCGCCTTGCCCTCGACCTCGAAGAAGGTATACGACAGCGTCACGGTGCTCACGTCCTGCGGCAGGCCGGGCTCGATCACGAACACCACCGGCATTATCCGGACCTCGCCCGGCGCCAGCGTCTGCTGGGTGAAGCAGAAACAGTCGAGTTTCTTGAAATAGCGGCCTGCCAGCTGCGGCCCGAAGCTCGGGATCGCCTGCCCGGTGACCGCGCGATCGGAACGGTTGCGCACCTCGTAGGTGACCTGGGTCAGCGCACCGGGATGAATGCGCACGTTCTTCTCGACCGGCGTGAAAGTCCACGGCAGGTTGCTGCGCAGGTTGGCGTCGAACTCGATGGTCAGCGTGCGGCCGGTGTCCACCTGCGTGTTGGCGACCGTGTCGGCCTTGACCACGTTGTTGAGACCCAACGCGTCGCAGATCGCGCGATAAAACGGCACCATCGCGTAGCCGAAGCCGAACATCATGACGGCGACGACCAGGAGCTTGGCCAGCGTTTGCTGGTTGGCGGGAAGGTGGCTCACCATACCCAGTGCCGGATCACGACGCCGATGAAAAATGCGGCCGCGATGGACGCGAGTATCAGCGCGGTCCGGGTCTTGCTGCTCATCACGGCGTCCATCTGCAGGCCGGTTACTTGACCACCGGCGGGGTTTCGAACGTGTGGTACGGCGCCGGCGAAGGCAGCGTCCATTCCAGCCCTTCCGCGCTTTCCCAGACCTGGTTGGTCGCCTTGGTGCCGGCGCCCTTCACGCACTTCCAGACTGCGTAGACCAGGATCAGCTGCGACAGGCCGAAGCCGAACGCGCCGACGGTCGAGATCATGTTGAAGTCGGCGAACTGCATGTTGTAGTCCGGCACGCGCCGCGGCAGCCCCGCCAGCCCGGTGAAGTGCATCGGGAAGAAGGTGATGTTGAAGAAGATCATCGACAGCCAGAAGTGCAGCTTGCCGGCGAACTCGTCGTACATGTGCCCGGTCCACTTCGGTATCCAGTAGTAGACGCCGGCGAAGAGGGCGAAGAGGGAGCCCGCGACCAGCACGTAGTGGAAGTGCGCCACCACGTAGTAGGTGTCCTGCAGCTGGATGTCCACCGGCGTGATCGCCAGCACCAGGCCGGTGAAGCCGCCCATCGAGAACACGAAGATGAAGCCGCAGGAGAACAGCATCGGGGTCTCGAACGTCATCGAGCCCTTCCACATCGTCGCGATCCAGTTGAACACCTTCACGCCCGTCGGCACCGCGATCAGCATCGTCGCGTACATGAAGAACAGCTGCGCGGTGGCCGGCATCCCCACCGTGAACATGTGGTGCGCCCACACGATGAACGAGAGGATCGCGATCGAGGCGGTGGCGTAGACCATCGAGGAGTAGCCGAACAGGGGCTTCCGCGCGAACGTCGGCACGATCTGCGAGACGATGCCGAAGCCCGGCAGGATCATG
>CAZOQY010000214.1:0-5721 GCA_964581835.1 uncultured Streptomycetaceae bacterium
CGCGTCGATTTTCGCGAGCAGCGCGGCAGCGCAGGGCTTCGATCATTCGCACGCCGCGTGGACCGCGCTGCTGAAGAAGCACGTCGTGCTGGCGGACGGCGGCAAGGCGTCGCAGGCGCACTACGCCGGCTTCCATCAGGACCGCGCCGCGCTCAAGGGCTACCTCGACTCGTTGTCGAAGGTCGCACAGCCCGAGTTCGACGGCTGGAGCAAGCCGCAGCGCATGGCGTTCCTGATCAACGCCTACAACGCCTTCACGGTCGAAAAAATCCTCACCCGCTACCCGAACATCCGGTCGATCTGGGATTTCGGCAAGGTATTCGGCAACCCCTTCAAGGACCGCTTCTTCACCCTGCTGGGACAGCCCGCCACGCTCGACCGGATCGAGCACGAGATCCTGCGCAAGCCCGGCGCCTACGACGAGCCGCGAGTGCATTTCGCCGTCAATTGCGCCTCGATCGGCTGTCCCATGCTGCGCGAGGAGGCCTACGTCGCGGAACGCCTCGACGCGCAGCTCGGGGAACAGGAGCGGCGCTTCCTGTCCGACCGCTCGCGCAACCGCTACGATCCGGCGAGCGGGCAGCTCGAGGTCTCGCGGATCTTCGACTGGTTCAAGGAAGACTGGACGAGCGGCTACCGCGGCTTCGAGGGAAAGCGCGCGCCGGTCAGCTCGCGCGAGCAGTACTTCGCGGGCCATGCCGCGCTGCTCGCCGATGCGCCGGAGCATCGCAAGACCATTGAAGCCGGCAAGGCCGCGCTGCGCTTTCTGGACTATGATTGGGCACTCAACGACGCCCGGCGGTGACGGGCCGTCCTGAGGGATTTCGGAATCCCGGCACCGTTTCATGCCGGGATTCCGAAATCCCATCTGCACCTGATGCTCTCCATAGTCATTCCCTGCCTCAACGAAGCCGGCGGCATCGCCGATGCGCTGTCCGCGCTGGCGCCCCTGCGCGCGCGCGGCGCCGAGGTCATCGTGGTGGACGGCGGCAGCCAGGACGACACCGCCGCCCGCGCCGCGCCGCATGTCGATCTCGTCATCTCGTCGCAACGGGGACGCGCCGTGCAGATGAACGCCGGCGCCGCGCGGGCCCGCGGCGAGATCCTGCTGTTTCTGCATGCCGACACCCTGCTGCCGGAAGCAGCCGATGCGCTGGTCGTCGAAGGGCTGCAGCGGGCGCGCCGGGGCTGGGGGCGTTTCGACGTCACCATCGCCGGCCGGCATCCGCTGCTGGGCATGATCGCGCGATTCATGAACCTGCGCTCGCGCCTGAGCGGCATCGCCACCGGCGACCAGGCCATCTTCGTGACGAAATCGCTGTTCACCGCCGCCGGCGGCTACCCCGAGATCGCGCTGATGGAGGACGTCGAGCTGTCCCGGCGCCTGAAGCGCTTCGGACCGCCGCTGTGCCTCAGGCACCGCCTCACCACCTCGGGCCGCCGCTGGGAGACGCGCGGCGTGCTGCGCACCATCTTCCTGATGTGGCGGCTGCGGCTCGCCTACCGGTTCGGGGCCGACCCGACCAAGCTCGCGATGCGCTATGAGCGCGGCTGACACCGCCGTCATCGTCTTCGCGAAAGCGCCGCGGCCGGGCGAGGTCAAGACGCGCCTCATCCCGCTGCTCGGCGCAGAGGGCGCCGCCGCACTGCACGCCAGGCTGGTCAAGCACACTCTCGACACCATCCGTGCGGTATCGCTGAAACCGGTCGAGCTGCACTGCGCGCCCGGTACCGACGACCCGTTCTTCACCTATTGCCTGGGCCACTACGACGTCGTCCTGCGGGCCCAGATCGGGGCCGATCTCGGCGCGCGCATGCAGGCGGCCTTCGTCCGGACACTGTCCAGGCACGCCCGCGTGCTGCTCATCGGCTCTGACTGCCCTGCCCTCACCGCGCGACACCTGCGGCAGGCCGATCGCGCGCTGCACGACGGGGCAAATGCCGTTTTCGTGCCGTGCGAGGACGGCGGCTACGCGCTGATCGGATTGAGACGCGTCGACGCGCGACTTTTCGACGACATCGTCTGGGGCGGTGACGGCGTGATGGCGGAGACCCGCGCGCGGCTGCGGCAGCTCGGCTGGAACTGGCGTGAATTGGAAACACTGTGGGACGTGGACCGCCCGGAAGACTACGCGCGCCTCGTCGCCTCGCACCTGCTCGATGCGCGACGAGGCGTAACGATGAATGCAGAATGATGAATGCGGAATGGAATAGCCGCACGCACGGCGCATAGCGGACCGTGCCAGGTCATCATTCATCATTCATAATTCCGCATTCCATGCGCTACACCACCCTCATCTCCGCAGCCGATCTGGCCGCCCGCCTGGACGACACCGACTGGGTGATCTGCGACTGCCGCCACGATCTCGCCGATACCGATGCGGGGCGCCGCGCCTGGGCCGAGGCCCACATCCCCGGCGCGCGCTTCGTGCATCTCGACCACGACCTGTCCGCGCCGAAAACAGGAAAGAACGGCCGCCATCCCCTCCCCGATCCGGAGCAATTCGCGCGCCGTCTCGGCGAGCTGGGCATCGACCACTCGAAGCAGGTGGTCGCCTACGACGCCAGCGGCGGCCCCTACGCCGCCCGCCTGTGGTGGATGCTGCGCTGGCTTGGGCACGATGCCGTGGCGGTTCTCGACGGAGGATGGAATTCGTGGCGACAAGCCGCCACGAATTCCATCACGGATAAGATTCCAGGCGTTAAAGCGACCCGATTCACACCGCGCATCAGACCGGAAGCTGCAGTGGATGCGAAGACGATCGCTGAGCGCCTGGGCAAGCCCGAGCCGTTCCTGCTGGATGCCCGGGCACCCAATCGGTATCGGGGCGAAAACGAAACACTCGACCCCGTCGCCGGCCACATCCCGGGCGCCGCCAACCGCTTTTTTCAGGCGAATCTCGATTCCAGCGGTCGATTCAAGCCGGCGGGCACGCTGCGGGAGGAATTCGCGGCGGTTCTCGGTGACCGCGCGGCGCCGGGAGTGACGCATTATTGCGGCAGCGGCGTCACCGCCTGCCACAACCTTCTTGCCATGGAGATCGCCGGCCTCGCCGGCTCGAAGCTGTATCCCGGCTCGTGGAGCGAGTGGTGCGCCGACCGCTCCAGACCGGTAGCAGTCGGCAATGAATGAACCCCTTCCTTGCTGACGCAATTCTCGTCGTTCACTTCGCGTTCGTTCTGTTCGTGGTGGGCGGCCTGCCGCTGATCTGGGCCGGCGCCCTGCTGGGCTGGCAGTGGGTACGCAACTTCCGCTTCCGCGTGGCGCATCTCGCGGCGATCGGCGTCGTCGTCGCCGAGTCCCTGGCGGGCATCTGGTGCCCGCTGACCGTATGGGAAGCGCGGTTGCGCGGCGCCGAAGCGGACAAGAGTTTCGTCGCGCAATGGATCCACCGCCTGATGTACTACGACCTGCCCGAGTGGGTGTTCACGTCGGCCTACGTCGCGTTCGCCGTCACGGTCGCGGCCACGTGGTATTTCGTGCGCCCCCTGAAAAATTCAGGGGCGCCGAGGCGCCCCTGAATTTTTCCAGAGAAGAACCGAACCCGGGCCGTCAACCGAGCGCTTCGCCCCAGATGTTGCGCGCCCAGCCCCAGGCGTAGGTGCCTTCGAGCTCGCTCGCGGCGGTGGACAGGCCGCCGGCGCCCTTCACCGCCACCATCGTCTTCTGCGCGGCATCGAAGCTGTGTACCGAGGCGACGTGAATCACGTTCTTGCCGTCGACGAAGCTGTAGCAGGTGTTCATCATTACCGGGTTCGGGTTGACCGGCTGCCCCTTGATCAGCGCAACCACCGCTGCGGCGCAGACCTTGGCATGCTGGTTCGCCATGCTGGCGGACTTGGGCATCGCCGGCGCCGACAGCGTCGCATCACCCAGCACGTGCACGCCCTTGACCGCCGTCGACTCGCAGGTGAGCCAGTCGATGCCGCACCAGCGCTGGTTGGCGGTGATGAGCCCGGTCGTCCGCGCGATGTCGCCCGCCCGGTGCGGCGGCACCACGTTCAGCACGTCGCCTTTCACGTCGTCGAAGGTGAGCTTCACCGTCGAGCCCTTCACGTCCACGTCGGCGAGCTCGCTGTTCGGACGGTAGTCGATCATGCCCTTGTAGAGACCGTTCCACGCGGCGCGGAACAGGCCGGCCTTGGAGACGATGTCCGGGTTCGAGTCGAGCACGATGATCTTGGATTTGGGCTTCGCCCGCTTCAGGTAATCCGCGACCTGGCACACGCGCTCGTACGGCCCCGGCGGGCAGCGGTACGGCGCCATCGGGATGTGGAACACGTACACCCCGCCGTCGCGCATCGACTCGAGCTGCTTGCGCAAAGCCACGGTCTGCGGCCCCGCCTTCCAGGCGTGCAGGACCCGGTTCTGCGCGTCGGGACTTTTCAGCCCGGGAATCGCGTCGTAGATGAAATCGATGCCCGGGGAGACGATCGCGCGGTCGTAGGGTAGCGTCGAGCCGTCGGCCAGCCGCACCTGTTTCGCCGCCGCGTCGATCGCGACGGCCTCACCGCGCACGACGCGCACGCCGCGCCCTCTCAGGCCGCCATAGCCCATGCTGACGTCGCCGATCTGCGCGTTGCCGCCCAGCACCAGGTTGCTGATCGGGCAGGAAACGAAGGTCTCGTTGCGCTCGATCACCGTCACGTCGATGTCGGGCGACCATTCCTTGATGTAGCGCGCGGCGGTCGCGCCGCCGTAGCCACCGCCGACCACCACCACGCGGCCCGCCGACCCGCCGCCGCTGCCGGCGCAACCCGCGACCGCGGCGGCCCCGGTCGAGGCCGCCATCCACTTCATGAATTCGCGTCTGTTCAGGGTCATGGTCGTCCCTTTTCTCTGTTCGCTGATGTAGGGGTGCACGAGGGGAATGTCCCCTCGTTCCTGTTTCTTAGCGCGCGGCCGGCGCCGCGGCGCCCGGTCCCGGCTTTACTTTCGAGAAATAATCGGCGATCAGCTCGAGCTGCGCGTCGGTGTAGCCCTTGGCGTGCTGGTGCATGATGGTCGCCGGCCGCTTGCCCGCCTTGAAGTCCTTCATCTGCTGCAGCAGGTAATCCCGGCTTTGCCCGGCGAGGCTGGGTGGCACGCCGCCGACGCTGCGCCCCTCGTTGCCGTGACAGGTGAAACAGGTGGCGGCCAGGCTGCGCGCCTGCGCCGGGTCCTGCGCCTGCGCCGGCGCGATCGCCGCGGCGGCAAGCAGTGCGCCGATGATGGGTGCTCTCATGGGTTCCCCTCCTGGTTGACGCCGGAAAGTATAGCGGCGCGGCGCAGCGCCGTTAGTACCAAGTCGTTATTTGGATATTAGTGTGTGGCCCGCCCCGGACGCCGTCAAGGCCAGCAAAAAGCCCCGGCCGGGGCCGGGGCTTTCCGGGGAAATCGCCGGCGTCAAACGACGCTGGCGGGTTCCTCGGCGAAGGTCAGCCGGATCTTCTCGTCGGGGCCGACGTCCACCGTCACCTTGCCGCCGTGGGCGAGACGCCCGAACAGCAGCTCGTCGGCGAGCGCCGAGCGGATCGTGTCCTGGATCAGCCGCGCCATCGGGCGGGCGCCCATCTGCGGGTCGAACCCCTTCTTCGCGAGATGCTCGCGCAGCGCGTCGGTGAAGGACGGCTCCACTTTCTTCTCCTCGAGCTGCTGCTCGAGCTGCATCAGGAACTTGTCCACCACGCGCAGGATGATGTCGCGATCGAGCGTGTTGAACGAGATGATCGCGTCGAGCC
>CAZOQY010000215.1:0-5717 GCA_964581835.1 uncultured Streptomycetaceae bacterium
GGAACACCGGCGGCAGCGAGGGGTTGAGGATCTCGATCGCCTGCGCCAGCACCTCGATCTCGCCGCTCGCGAGGTCGGCGTTGACGGTGCCCGCCGGCCGCTCGCGCACCTTGCCGGTCACGCGCACCACGAATTCGTTGCGCAGCTTGTCGGCCGTCGCGAACGTCTCCTTCAGGTCCGGATCGGACACCACCTGCACCAGCCCCTCGCGGTCGCGCAGGTCGATGAAGATCACGCCGCCGTGATCGCGGCGCCGGTGCACCCAGCCGCACAACGTCACGGACTGGCCCAGATGCTTGCGGTTTATGCGGCCGCAGTATTCGCTGCGCATGGATTCCCGTTGGATGAGGTTGCGGTGACTATTGATTGACGGCCTTGGGCTGCACGACGGCAGGCCGGACGGCGGGCCCGCCGCTCCGGCGCCCATTGCCCTCGGGCGCGGCCACGCCCATCGAAATGATGTACTTGAGCGCCTCGTCCACCGTCATGTCGAGCTCGATGGCTTCCTCCCGCGGCACGATGACGAAGTAGCCGCCGGTCGGGTTCGGCGTGGTCGGGACGTAAATGCTGATGTAGTCGCCCGTGAGGTGGCTCACCACTTCGCCGCCGGGCGCGCCGGTGACGAAGGCGATGGTCCACATCCCGGGGCGCGGCCATTGCACCAGCACCGCCTTGCGGAACGCCTGCCCGCCCGGGGCGAACAGCGTGTCGCTCACCTGCTTCACGCCCTTGTAGATCGAGTTCACCACGGGGATGCGCAGTAGCACGCCTTCCCAGAACGTCACCAGCCGCTGGCCGATGATGTTGGCGGCGAAAACGCCGGTGAGGAAAACGACGAGCAGCGTCAGGATGACGCCCATCCCCGGCACGTGTATGCCCAGCCAGCCCTCGGTGCGCCACTCCGCCGGCAACAGGAGCAGCGTCTGGTCCATGGTGCCGACCAGCAGGTTCAACACCCACAGGGTGATGACCAGCGGCACCCAGATCAGGAGGCCGGTGATGAAGTAACGTCTGATGTAGTGCTTGCTCGACATGTCGTTACGGGTACGCCCGGTCCGGCCCTCTGCGCGCCGCGGCGGCCGCGCGGCCGGCTGCTAGCTGGCCGGTGTGCTGGCTCCGGCGCTGCCGGACGCGTCGGACTTGGGCGTTTCCTTGGTGGAAGTGGAGGCGGAAGCGGGGGTGGAAGCCTCGGCGGGCTTGGCGGATTCGGCAGGCTTGTCCGCGGCTTTTCCCGCGCCGGTTTCGGTCTTGGTTGCGGGCTTCGCGCTGCTGTTCTTGAAATCGGTCGCATACCAGCCGGTACCCTTCAGCTGGAAACCGGCGGCACTCAACAGCTTGGTGAGCGCGGGCTTGCCGCATTCCGGGCAGTCTTTCAGCGGGGCATCGCTCATGCGCTGCAGGAATTCCTTCTGGAATCCGCATTCGCCGCAGCGATATTCGTAGATGGGCATGATGGCGTTCAATCCTGAAAAAGTATTATACCTTAGTGGGTTAGCCTATGCATCCGGCAAGTTGAGGGCACGCGTCGCGACTGCAGGCCGGCGCGCCGAAACGGGCCATGCAATGCAGCATCGTGCGCCAGCCGTTATGATGCCAACCGGCCCGAAACTGGAAATTCACCCGCAACCGTGACCTCCCGCCCGTTCAGGCAATACCTCGCGCGCGCCGCGAAGCTGCCGCCGCTTGCCACCGCCGTGGTCCACCCGGTCGATCCGGCATCCCTGCGCGGCATGGCCATGGCCTGGCGTCGCAAACTGATTCAACCGGTGCTGATCGGGCCGGAAGCGAGAATACGCCGCGCCGCCGCCGTAGCGGGAGTCAGCCTCAAGGGCTGCCGCATCGTCGCGACCGAGCACAGCCACGCCGCGGCCGAGGCGGCCGTCGCGCTCGCGCGCCGGGGCGACGTCGAATGCATCATGAAAGGCAGCCTGCACACCGACGAGCTCATGGAAGCCGTGCTCGCGTCCGGAAGCGGCGGACTGCGAACCGGACGCCGGGCGAGCCACGCCTTCGTGCTGGAAGTGCCGGCCTATCCGCGGCCGCTCATCATCACCGACGCAGCGGTCAACATCGTGCCCGACCTCGCGGCGAAACGCGACATCGTGCAGAACGCGATCGATCTTGCGCACGCGCTGGGCATCGCGTCCCCGCGCGTCGCAATCCTCTCGGCAGTGGAAACCGTCACGGCGAGGATACCCTCCACGCTCGACGCCGCCGCGCTGTGCAAGATGGCCGACCGCGGGCAGATTACCGGCGGCGTGCTCGACGGCCCGCTCGCGTTCGACAACGCCATCTCGGAGGCCGCGCGCCGCGCGAAGCGCATCACCTCGCCGGTCGCGGGCCGCGCGGACATCCTGGTGGTGCCGGATATCGAATCGGGCAACATGCTGGTGAAGCAATTGCAGTACTTCGGAGGCGCCCGCGGCGCCGGCATCGTGCTCGGCACGCGGGTGCCGGTCGTTCTGACGAGCCGCTCCGACACGGCCGCCTCCCGTCTCGCCTCCTGTTCGCTGGCGGTGCTGTTGCGCGCCGCCGCGCAAAGTCGAAAGGCGAAAGACGAAAGGCGAAAGTGAACCCCGCAGAAAAAGCGCCGCTCCGCGGCCAGCACTTGTTTTCGACCCTTTCGATTTTCGACTTTCGACTTTCGCCTTCCGACCCGGCCCTTTCGACTTTCGCCTTTCGACTTTCGCCTTGTCAGCCATGACCGGCAGCATCCTCGTCCTCAATTCCGGCTCGTCGAGCATCAAGTTCGCGCTTTACTCGCAGGCAGCTGAGCCGGCACGGCGGCTGCACGGCATGATCTCGGGCATCGGCGCCGCACCCGGGTTCAGCGCCGAGGACGCGGACGGCCGGCCCCTGCCGGGCGAGCTGCCGGCCGCGGCGCCGCTCACGCACGACATCGCGCTGGCGAGCCTGTTCGACTGGCTCGGCCGCCAACCGGCGGGCAAGCAACTGCTCGGGGCCGGCCATCGCGTGGTGCACGGCGGGGAGCGCTACGCCGCGCCCTGCCGGATCGATACCACCGCGCTCGCCGCGCTCGAGCAGTTCGTGCCGCTCGCGCCCCTGCACCAGCCGCACAACCTCGCCGCGGTCCGCGCGCTGATGCGGCTGCAGCCGCAACTGCCCCAGGTCGCGTGCTTCGACACCGCGTTTCACGCCGGGCAGGCGGCGATCGCGCGCAACTTCGCCCTGCCGCGCGATCTCACCGCTGCCGGCGTGCGGCGCTATGGCTTCCATGGTCTGTCCTACGAATACATCGCGGGCGCGCTGCCCGCCCATGCCGGCGCGCGCGCGGCGGGCCGCATCGTGGTCGCGCACCTCGGCGCCGGCGCGAGCCTGTGCGCGATGCGCAACGGGAAAAGCATCGCCACCACCATGGGCTTCACCGCGCTCGACGGCCTGGTCATGGGCACCCGCGCAGGCAGCATCGATCCCGGCGTGCTGTTCTACCTGATGCGGGAAAAATCCATGACGCCCGGCGAGGTCGAGGATCTGCTCTACCGCCGCTCCGGGCTGCTCGGGGTGTCGGGCGCCAGCAGCGACATGCGCGAGCTGCTCGCGAGCGGCTCGCCGCACGCCGGCGAAGCCATCGAGCTGTTCTGTTACCGGGCGGCGCGCGAGATCGGCTCGCTCGCGGCGGCGCTGGAAGGGCTCGACGTCCTGGTCTTCACCGCCGGCATCGGCGAGCGCGCCGCGCCGGTGCGTGCCCGCATCGGCGAGCTGTCGCGCTGGCTCGGCATCGAAATAGACGAGTCGGCGAACCGCGAGCACCGCGCCGTCATCAGCGCGCCGGGCAGCCGGGTGACGGTTTGCGTCATCCCCACCGATGAGGAAATCGTCATCGCGCGACATACCGCCAGGTTGCTCGCGCCCCAATGAAAAAAGGCCGCGCAACGCGCGGCCTTTTTTCAATCGGAAACGGCGAATCTAGAACGGAATATCGTCGTCCATCTGATCGAACGCCCCGCCGCCGCCCTTCTTGGCTGCCGCTGCGGGCTTGCCGCCGCCTGACGCGGCCGCTGCCGGCTCGCGCGGTTCCCGCGCCATCGGCTCCGAGCCGCCGCCGGGACGCGAACCGAGCATCTTCATCTCGTCGCAGCGGATCTCGGTGCTGTAGCGGTCCTTGCCGGTCTCCTTGTCCTGGTACTTGCGCGTGCGCAGGCTGCCCTCGATATAGACCTGCGAGCCCTTCTTGAGGTACTCGCCAGCGATCTCGGCGAGCCGGCCGAAGAACGAGACGCGGTGCCACTCGGTGGCCTCCTTCATCTCGCCGCTCGCCTTGTCCTTCCACTTCTCGGTGGTGGCGATGCTGATGTTGGTCACCGCATCCCCGGATGGCAGATAGCGCGTCTCCGGGTCCCTGCCGAGGTTGCCGATGAGTATTACCTTGTTGACTGAAGCCATTTGGGTATCTCCGCTGTCAATTGATGCACATTTTGTTCGTCAAATACTCCGCTGTCCACCCGCCGCGGGCACCCGCGTCCCGAAGGCGGCCATGAGCCAGATAACGAGCAACAGGGCATCGAAGATGACAACGCCCGCCGTGCCCCACCGGCCGTAGAGGAAACCGCCGGTCGCGGCGCCGAAAAAAGTCCCGAAAAACTGGAGGCTGGCGAAGATACCGATCGCAACGCCCCGGGCTTCCCCCGGCGCCATCCGCGACACAAGAGACGGCAGGTGCGCCTCCAGCACGTTGAAAGCCGTGAAGAAAACCAGCAGAAAGGCGGCGAGCGGCCAGACCGCTCCGGTTGCCTGCGGCAGGGCCAGCTGGGCGGCGAGCAACAGGGCGATCGCGCCGATGAAGGCCGCCTTCAGGCGCCCGGGCTGTCGCACCCCCAGGATGGCCGGCAGCATGAGCACGAACGAGCCCAGCATCACCGGCAGGTAGACCTGCCAGTGGCTGTCCACCGGCAGCCCGGCGGCGCGCAGCTCGAACGGCACGGCGATGAACAACGCCATCAATATGGCGTGCAGCGCGAACACGCCGTAATACAGGCGCGCGAGCTGGGGATCGGCCAGCGCGGCCGCGAACTGCTGCAGCCCCCGCGCCCCGGGACGGCGCGGCGCCTCCGGCACGTCCGGCACCAGCGCGTAGACCACGCCCATCGCCAGCAGGACCAGCACGCCGGTCAGCGCGAAGATGCCCGGCACGCCGATCACGCGGTTCAGCCACGGCGACAGCACCAGCGACAGCGCGAACGTGCCGCCGATGGTGGAACCGATCATCGCCATCGCCTTGGAGCGGTGCTCGTCGCGCGTGAGATCGGCGGTCATCGCCATCACCGCCGCGGAGATCGCGCCCGCCCCTTGCAGCATGCGTCCCAGGATGACGACGTAGATGTTGATGCCGAGCGCCGCGATGAAGCTGCCGGCGGCGAAGATGGCGAGCCCGACGTAGATCACGGGCTTCCTGCCGTAGCGGTCGGACCACCAGCCGAACGGCACCTGCAGGCAGGCCTGCGTGAGCCCGTAGATGCCGATTGCGACGCCCACCAGCGTCAGATTGTCGCCCCCCGGCAGCCCTTCGGCGTAGATCGCGAACACCGGCAGGATCACGAACATGCCGAGCATGCGCAGCCCGAAGATGCTGGAGAGCGAGAGCGCGGCGCGTAACTCGACCGGGCTCATGCGATCGGCGACTGGCATCGGGGGAAAAGTGAAACAGGTTGGGAAAACACCGAAATCTTGGGTATATTAGCAGGTTTACATTCGTTTCC
>CAZOQY010000216.1:0-5711 GCA_964581835.1 uncultured Streptomycetaceae bacterium
GAGCAGCCGCGCCAGCGTGGACTTGCCCGACCCGCTCGCGCCCACCACCGCGACCTTGGCGCCGGCCGGCACCTCGAAGGTCACCTCGTGCAGGATCGGCCGCTTGCCGTCGTAACTGAAGCTGACGCGATCGAAGCGGATGGTGGCGCCGCCCGGCGGCAGCGGCGAAGCGCCCGCGCGGTCCTCGATCTCGCGGTTCTCGTCGAGCAGGCGGAACATGCGGTCCATGTCGATGCGCGCCTGCTTGATCTCGCGGTAGACCATGCCGAGGAAGTTGAGCGGGATGTAGAGCTGGATCAGCAGGCCGTTGATCAGCACCAGGTCGCCCAGCGTGAGCGAGCCCGCGACGACGCCGTCCGCGGCGAGGATCATCAGGACGGTCACCGCGACGGCGATGATGCAGCTCTGCCCGACGTTCAGCAGGCCGAGCGAGGCCTCGCTCTTCACCGCGGCGGCCTCGTAGCTCTTCAGGTTCTCGTCGTAGCGCCGCGCCTCGTATTCCTCGTTGTTGAAGTACTTGACGGTCTCGTAGTTGAGCAGGCTGTCGATGGCGCGCGTGTTGGCGCGCGAGTCGAGCTCGTTCGCCTGGCGGCGGATGCCGATGCGCCATTCCGAAACCGCGAAGGTGAAGCCGATGTACAGGGTGACGGCGGCGAAGGTCACGGCGACGAAGCGCCAGTCGAATTTCGCGAACAGCACCGCCGCGACCAGCACGAACTCGAGGATGACCGGGACGATCGAGAACAGCATGTAGGAGAGCAGCGTGGACACGCCGTTGGTGCCGCGTTCGATGTCGCGCGACACGCCGCCGGTCTGACGCTCGAGGTGGAAACGCAGCGACAGCGAGTGCAGGTGGCGGAACACGGAGAGCGCGAGGCGCCGGATCGCGCGCTGCGTCACCGGGACGAAGACGACGTCGCGCAGTTCCGCGAACAGCGTCGTCGACAGCCGCAGCAGGCCGTAGGCCAGCAGCAGCGCGAACGGCACGGCCACCGCGGCGCGCGTCGGGTCGAGCCCGTCGACGACCTCCTTCAGCACCAGCGGCACGCCGACGTTGGCGAACTTGGCGGCGACGAGACAGGTCAGCGCGATGGCGACGCGCCAGCGGTATTCCCAGAGATAGGGCAGCAGCATCGGCACCACCCGCCAGCCGCGCTGAAGGGGCAGCGGCGGCGCGATCGGGGTCGGCAAGGCCTGGTGGGAGGAGGTCATGGGCGGGCGCTGATCGTAACATGGGGCCGGGAAAGGCTTTTTCGACCCGGGCCGGGCAAAAAAACGGGCGTGGGGTTAACCACGCCCGAAACGTACCAAAGGAGGAGGATGAAAGCGTGGGACTTTCGTCCCCCGCTTTCATCGACAGGTAAGGCAATAGTGATGCCAGGTCACCTCACTATATAAATCAAAAGGTTATATTTATGCCGCGTGCCGCCTTTGGAAAGGTGCGCCCCGATCTGGCGCGACAGGTCATATTCACGCACTGATTTGAGTCTCAGGATCGAGGCACGCGGCATTTGTAACCGGGTGTAAAGGTGGTAACGCTGGCGCCGGAAATGCGTTTATCGTTCGCAACAGTTATTAGCACGAAAGAGGCAGAACCATGAAGAAACCACTCCTCGTCGCCGTCTTGACGGCCCTTGCCGGGACCGGCCATGCCGCGACCGATTTCATCGATACCGCGCCGGTCGTTTCCTCCACGCCGATCATCGAACGCGTCTCCGAGCCGCGACAGGAATGCGGCCCCGCGCCGGCGGCCGCGCCGGCGCCCGCGCAACCGCGCAGCATGACGGGCGCGGTGCTGGGCAGCATCGCCGGCGGGCTGCTGGGCGCCCAGGTCGGCAAAGGCAGCGGACAAACCGCCGCCGCCGCGGTGGGTGCCGCCGTCGGCGCCATCGCTGGCGACCGCGTGGTCAATCCGGACAGCCCGGATCGCCCCATCAGCGGCGCGGTCGTGGGCGCCGCCGCCGGCGGGCTGCTCGGCGCGCAGGTCGGCAAGGGCAGCGGCCGGAATGCGGCTGCGGCGGCAGGCGCCGCCGTCGGCGCCGTGTCCGGCGACCGCGTGCAGAACCAGCAGCGCGCGGCGGCTGCGCCCGCGCAGCAATGCCGCACGGTCGAGGTGACGCGCGAAGTGATCCGGGGCTACTCGGTGGTTTATCACTACAGCGGCCGCGACGTCGCGGTCACGCTTCCCTACGATCCCGGCCCGACGGTGCGCGTCGGCGTCGGCATCGTCGACAGCGCGCCGGCTGCTAGCGCGCCGGGCGCCGGCGCGATGGGCGCGAACGTGCGCGACGTCAGGCCCGCCCCGGCGGTCTACGAACCGGCGGCCGCGCCGGTCAATACGACCAGCACGGGCGGGTATCAGTATCGGTATTGATGCCGCGTGACGCGATACTGCGTGACACGGTAACGCGTGAGCTGACGATCCAGTGCGAAGGGGGCTGAAATCAGCCCCCTTCGTGTTTGAAAACGCATCGATTACAGGCCACGCTTCATCGCGTCACGCTCGACCGCGTCACGAATCATCGTGTCACGCCTTATCGCGTCACGCTTCATCAGGTAAATTCCTCCGCTCGCCCGTAAGCAAAGACGCCGGTGAGAAAGCGCGCAAGCTGGTAGCAACTCCAGGTGGCGAAGCGGGTGGACAGCGGCTGGTCGGCCCAGCGCTCGCGTCGCACCAGGGTGGCGCCCCCGGCAATCTCGTCCAGCAGGCTGGCCCTCAGCTCTCCGGCGAAGCCGTCGTCCTCGATCACCACGTTGGCCTCGCGCGCGAGCAGCAGGCTGAACGGGTCGATATTGGACGAGCCCACCGTCGCCCAGTGGCGGTCGACGACGGCGACCTTGGCGTGGAGAAAACTTTTCTGGTACTCGTGGATCTCGATGCCGGCGTCCAGCAACGGGCCGTAGAGGGCGCGCGTGGCGTAATGCTGCAGGACGTATTCCACCCTGCCCTGCAGCAGCAGCACCACCCGCACGCCGCGCGCCGCCGCCAGGATCAGCGCGCGCCGGAAGCGGTGGCCGGGGAAAAAATAGGCATTGGCGAGGAGGATCTCGCTCTTCGCCCGGTCGATGGCCGCGAGATAGGCCTGCTCGATGTCGCGGCGATGCCGGATGTTGTCCCGGACCACGAACGCCGCGCGCTGGCCGCCGCAGAAGCCGGCCACGGGCTCGAGGCCGCGCGGCTCCGGCTGGCGCGCATCCAGCAGGACCGCGTTCACCCGCGACCACAACTGCCTGGCTGCCGGGACGATCTCGGCCAGCAGGGGCCCCTCGACGCGCACGGCGTAATCGAAGCGTGGCACCAGGCTGCCCGGCGTATCGACGTCGTCCACCACGTTGATGCCGCCGACGAAGGCCACGCGCGCGTCCACCAGCGCGATCTTGCGATGCAGGCGGCGCAGCCGCGTGCGCCGCAGCGTCCACGGCGAAATGTTGCGGCGGTAGACCAGGAAACGCACGCCGGCCGAGCGCATCTCGCGCACCAGCGCCGGGTCGAGATCCTGCGAGCCGTAGCCGTCCACCATGACGTTGACCGACACCCCGCGGCGCGCGGCGCGCATGAGCGCCGCCGCGACGGAACGGCCGGTCGAATCGGCCTCGAAAATATAGGTCTCCAGGTGGATCTCGCGCGCGGCGCCATCGAACGCCCCGATCAGCGCCGGAAAATATTCCGCGCCGCTCTTCAGCAGCGTGATGCGGTTGCCGTTGACGAAGCCGCTCACAGGGGCGCCAGCGTCGCGGTCAGCGCCGCGTGGTCGGAAACGCGCGCCCACGCGCGGCCGTGGTGGACGTGGGCGGTCGGCACCCGGAAACCGCGCACGTAGATGCGGTCGAGCGCCATCACCGGGAGCGCCGCCGGGAAGGTGCGCGCGGGGCGCCCCTTGACCAGTTCGAACACCTCGTAGAGGTTCAACGGGTGCGCCAGCTCCTGCGTGGCGCGATGGCGCCAGTCGTTGAAATCGCCGGCGACGATCAGCGGCGCCGCGGGCGGCACCAGGCGCTCGATGCGCTGGCGCAACTGCTCCAGCTGGCGGCTGCGCTCGTGCCCGCGCAACCCCAGGTGCACGCAGACGCAATGCAGCACCTCGGCCCAGCCCGGGACCCGGATCTCGCAATGGAGCAGGCCGCGGCGCTCGAAGCGATGGGACGAGACGTCCTGGTTGTCCCACCGGAGGATCGGGAAGCGCGACAGGATCGCGTTGCCGTGGTGGCCCGCGTCGTAGACCGAGTTCCTGCCGTAGGCGAAGTCGTGCCAGACGGTGTCGGCGAGGAATTCGTACTGCGGCGCGGCCGGCCAGTTGTGGTGACGCCGGGCGTGGCGCTCGTGCTGGCCGTACACCTCCTGCAGGAACACGATGTCGGCGTCGAGCGCGCGCAGGCGCTCGCGCAGATCGTGGATCGTCAGCCGCCGGTTCAGAAACGGCGTATACGACATTCCCTTGTGGATGTTGTAGGTCGCGACTCGCAGCGTCCGCATCTTCGGGCGTTTTCGGTTCGTTTTGCCAATTATGGCTTTTCGAGCGTGAAGTAACGCTCGAAAAGCCAGGGATCGTCGAAATGGCGCCGCCCGACAAAAGCGGTGGCGTGGCGGCCCCATTGCCGCATCGCGCCGGCCTCGGGCACGCCCATCGGCCAGAACAACCAGCGCTCGCCGCGCTCGCTGCCGGGGATGATGCCGTCCGGGCGAAAAATGCTGCGGCGCCCGCCCGCCGGCAGCGGCATCGAGCGCAATGCGTCATCCTCCATGAATACGTACTCCATATTATTGGATGCGGCGCTCGATGCGGCGCCCGGCAGCACCCGCTGCAGGTAGTGCGTGCCCGACTCGAGACGCAGTTCGATCCGCGTCTCCTGCCCGGTGAGCGGCAGCGCCTGCGGCACGAAAGCGGTCTCGTCCAGCGTGTCGGGCTGCGGCTTCGACGCCGCCCGCGCGGTCGGGAAGAACAGGTGGTAACAGCCGCAGGGATGGATCGCGTCGTACACCCAAGGCGCGCCGTCCGGCGCCAGCGTCACGCGCCACAGCACGCCATCGAGGTGCCCGCCGAGGATGTCCCAGCCGCCGCGCTTCGGACGTTCCGGGAACCACATCCAGTAATTCAACTGGAGCAACGCGCGCCCCTGGTAGCGGGCATGAGAGGCCCGGCGGTATACCACCGGCAGGCGCGACACGATGCGCGGCGCCCCGCCCTCGCCCCACCCGAGCTCGCCCGGGTAATCCGCGTCGCCCGACGTGTCTACCGCGAACGCTGGCGCAAACGTCCGGTACACCGCCTCGAGGTCGGCGCCGCGCGGCTCGGGCACGCCGAGCGCGTTCGCCGACGCGCGCCCGAGCAGGGCGGCGACCTCCGCCTGCGACAGTCGTCCCGGCGGCGGCACGTAATGCCTCAGCTCGCCAGTCAGCGGCAGCGCCGGGAGCGGCCGGGCATGGATCTCCTTCACTTCCTCGTGCCACCGGCGCACGCCAGCCGCAAAAGGCACGCGCGTCAACCAGTACAATCCCGCCACCCTCTGCCAGGTTACATAATCGTCGGGAACGACGGCCGCGGCCCGCAGCGCCGAACGGCGGGCAGGATCCGCAAGATCGGCCGTGACGAGCCGTACCGAGCAATCCGCCAGTGCCGGCGCAATCCACATGCGGCTGCGATTCACTTCCCACAGCGCGTGCCCGAGCTTCTCGGCCTGCTCCAGCGACAGATTGGCGATCTCGACCGAGT
>CAZOQY010000217.1:0-5680 GCA_964581835.1 uncultured Streptomycetaceae bacterium
GTCTGGCGGCGCTCGATCGACAGGTGCTCCGGCATCACCAAAACCATGCGATAGCCCATCATCGCCGCGCACATCGCCAGCGCGATGCCGGTGTTGCCGCTGGTGGGCTCGATCAGCGTGTCGCCCGGCTTGATGTCGCCGCGTTCCTGCGCGCGCCGGATCATCGAGAACGCCGGGCGGTCCTTGACCGAGCCGGCGGGGTTGTTGCCCTCGAGCTTCACCAGCAGCGTGTTGCCGGTCTTGCCGGGCAGACGCTTCAGCTTCACCAGCGGCGTGTTGCCGACGAAGTCCTCGAGCGTGCGGTAACCGGAAACAGGTTTCGAGTCCATGGGTCTATGATACGCGCAACAGCTTCTCCACGTAGCGCGCGACGCCCTGCTCCACGGTAAGAAACGGCGCGTCGTAACCCGCGGCCCGCAGCGCGGAAATGTCCGCCTGCGTGTAGCTCTGGTAGCGGCCCCTGAGATCGTCGGGGAACGGTATGTAGCGGATCAGCCCGCCTTCGCGCATCGCGGCCAGCGCGAGCGGCGCCTCGCCGCTTGCCTTGCGGCACGCGTTGATCGTCGCCACCGCGACGTCGTTGAAGCTTTGCGCCGCCCCGGTGCCGACGTTGAAGATGCCGGACTTCGCCGGGCGATCGAGGAAGAACAGGTTCACCTTGACGCAGTCCTCGACCGAGACGAAATCGCGGCGCTGTTCCCCGTCGCCGTAGCCGCCGCTGCCTTCGAACAGCCGCACGTGGCCGGCGGAACGGTACTGGTTGAAGAAATGAAAGGCGACCGACGCCATCCGGCCCTTGTGCTGCTCGCGGTCGCCATAGACGTTGAAATAACGCAGTCCGACCACCTGCGCGGCGAGCGACTTGCCCCGCTTGCGCACCACCTGGTCGAATTGCAGCTTCGAGTCGCCGTAGATATTGAGCGGCTGCTCGTGCCCGCCCTCGCGAAATTCCTGGCTGGCCCCGTAGATCGCCGCGGACGACGCGTAGATCAGGGGTATCCGGGCGGCCGTGCAATAGTCGAGCAGGCGCTCGGAATAACGCAGGTTGGTTTCCATCACGTCCGCGCGCTCGCGCTCGGTCACCGTCGTGTCCGAGTTCGCGCCCTGGTGCAGGATCGCGCCCAGCGCACCCCGGTACGCCCCAGCCTCGAGCTTGCCGATGAATTTATTCTTGCCGAGGTACTCGGAGATGGCGCAATCGGCGAGATTGGCGGGCGTCGGGCCGTGCTTCGGATCGTCCACGGCGACGATGTCGGTTACGCCGCGCTCGTTCAACGCCTTGACGAGGTTGGAACCGATGAACCCGGCCGCGCCGGTGACCACGTAGCGCATCAGCCCGGCCTACTTCCCGAACAACTCTTTCGGCGTCACCACCGCGGTGCCGAACTTGCCGACCACGATGCCCGCCGCCCGGTTGGCGAGCCGGACGGCATCCTTCATGCGCGCGCCGCTCGCCAGCGCGACGGCCAGCGTCGCGATCACGGTATCGCCCGCGCCGCTCACGTCGGACACTTCACGCGCCTGGGTTGCGACATGCAGCCGGCTGCCGTCCTGGAACAGGGTCATGCCCTCGCCCCCGCGGGTGACCAATAATGCTTTTGCATCGAGCTTGCGGCGCAGCCGCTGGGCGCGCTCGGTCAGGTCGCGCTCGTCCTTCCAGGCGCCCGCCACCAGGCTGAATTCCGAGCGATTGGGGGTGATCAGCGTCGCCCCCTTGTAACGCGAATAGTCGTCGCCCTTCGGGTCCACCAGAACCGGCTTGCCCGCCCGGCGTGCCAGGCCGATCATCCTGACGATGTGCGCGAGACCGCCTTTGCCGTAATCGGAAAGGATCACCGCATCCACTTCGCCCAGCATCTTCTCGAAGTCGCGCAGCTTGGAAGCCAGCACCTCGTGGCCGGGCGCCGTTTCGAAGTCGACCCGCAGCAACTGCTGGTTGCGCCCCGCGATCACGCGAAGCTTGACGGTGGTCTTGATGCCGCGGTCGTGGTGCAGCCGCGGCTCGACGCGCTCGCGCTTCAGCAGGCTCTCCAGGCGGGCGCCGGGCTCGTCCGCGCCGACGACCGAGAGCAGGGTTGCCCGGGCGCCCAGCGCCGCCGCGTTGCGGGCGACGTTGGCCGCGCCCCCGGGGCGTTCTTCCTCGTGGTCGATCCTGACGATGGGCACCGGCGCTTCGGGCGAAATGCGGTCGACCTCGCCCACCCAGTAGCGATCCAGCATCGCATCGCCCACCACGAGGACGCGGGCGTTCTTGAAGTCCTTGGCGCTGCTCATGACCGCGTTGCTCATGGCCGGATTGTACCCGCGATCTCGGCGTTGATCGCGCGCAAGGCCGCGAGCGGATCGGGCGCGCGGGTGATCGGGCGGCCGATGACGAGATAGTCCGCGCCGTCCGCGATCGCCTGGCGCGGCGTGGCGATGCGCTGCTGGTCGTCCTTGCCCGCTTCCGCCGGGCGTATGCCCGGCGTCACCAGCGCGAAAGCCTTGCCGCATTCCCGGCGCAGGATCGCGGCCTCCTGCGGCGAGCACACCACGCCATCGAGCCCGCAGGCTTGCGCCAGGCGCGCAAGCCTCAGGACGACCTTTTCAGGATCGCCAGCAAGTCCAATCTCTTCCATCTCGGCGGCACCGATACTGGTGAGCAGCGTTACAGCGACCAGTTTAGGCGGCGCGCGCAGCTTCGACAGAGCTGCGCGCGCCGCCTCCATCATGGCGCGCCCGCCCAGGGCATGCACGTTGATCATCCACACGTCCAGCCCGGCCGCCGCCGCGCACGCGCTCGCCACGGTATTCGGGATATCGTGATACTTGAGGTCGAGAAAAATGCCAAAACCGGATTTCACCAGCTGCTCCACCAGCGCGGGTCCGGCGACGGTATAAAGCTCCTTGCCGACCTTGAGGCGGCACGATGCCGGGTCGAGCCGGCCGGCAAGGTCGAGCGCGCCCCTTGCGTCGGGATAGTCGAGGGCGACGATGACGCGGGGATCGTTGTTCATGCGGGCTGACGGGCTTCCTCGGTGCGGCGCGGCGAGTAGGTTTCCCACGCCGCGCACGCCGGGCAATGCCAGTAATACTGCCGCGCCCTGAAACCGCAGTTTTCGCACTTGTACATGGCGAGCCCGCGGGTGTGCTGGTTGACGAGCTGCTTGACGAGCTCGAGGTCGCGGCGGCGTTCGACGGGCGCTTCCAGCAACTGCGCCTCGAGCATCTTGTCGAGCCCCAGCAGCGTCGGCGTGCGTCGAAGTTCCTCGCTCACCAGCTGGTACGCGGGCTCGGGGCCCCGGCTGTCGAGCAGGCCCTGGAACACCACGTTGACCAGGTCGGGTGAAGGATACTTGCCCAGGTAGCCGCGCAGGAGATTGACGCCCTCCTCGACGCGCCCGCGCTGCTTGAAGGCGTTATAGAGCCGCTCCGCGACCAGCGCGAGGTAATGCGGGTTCTGACTCTCGATGCGCTTCCAGGCCTCGATCGCCGTCTCCGGGCGCCCCGCTGCCGCTTCGAGGTCGCCCAGCAGCATGTTCGCGCGCACGCACAGGCGGTGATGCGACAGCGCTTCGGCCAGGAAGGGGCGCGCCGCGTCGGGGCGCGACTGCATCATTTCGTTGATGGCGAGCTCGCAGCAGAAATTGGCGATCTCCTTCTGGTGTGAACGCCCGGTCACCGCCTCCAGCTTGCCGGCGATGCCGATGGCCTTGTGCCACTCCTTCTCCTGCTCGTAGATTTCCAGCAGGAAGCGCAGCGCCTGCTCGGCGTAGGCCGTCGTCTCCAGCTTCGTGAACAGCTCTTCCGCCCGGTCGAGCAGGCCCGCCTTGAAATAGTCCTGCGCGAGCTCGAACAGGGCGGCGAGCTTCTGCTCGGCGGCGAGATCGGGCCGCTCCACCAGGTTCTGGTGCATGCGGATCGCGCGTTCCACCTCGCCGCGGCGCCGGAACAGGCTGCCCAGCGCGAAATGGAGTTCGATGGTCTGGGGATCGACCTTGACCACCTCGATGAAAGCCTCGATCGCCTTGTCGGGCTGCTCGTTCAGCAGGAAATTGAGGCCCTTGAAATACGACCGCGGCAGCGCGCGCGATTCCAGCAGCAGTTGCTTGATGTCGACGCGGGCGGCGAGCCATCCCAGCGCGAAGAACAGCGGCAGCGCGAGCAGCCACCAGAGCTCGATTTCCATCATGCGCCGTCGGGACGGATCAATGGCGGCTCGGCGCCCCGCGGCCCGGCCTGGCGCAACTCGCGCTTCAGCGCCGCGATCTCGCGGCGCTGGCGGACGAACTGGGCAAGACCCGCGAAGAGCCCGGCCGCGATGCCCGCGCAGAAGGCGACCAGCAGCACGAACACGAGCGGCGCCTGCCACTCGCCGCCGAAGTAATAGCGCACCGTCACCGCATCCGTGTTCTTGACAGCAAATGCGAGAACGAGGACAAACAACGCGAACTTGAGTATCCACCACAAGTATTGCATGGCCTGCTCCGTTAGGAATTCGTCGGCCAGTTTTCCGACGAATTCCTCAAGCGAAAAAAGCGGCGAAAAAAAGCGGCACGATCTTTCGATGATGCCGCTTGCCGTACAACCCCGCGGTGAGCCGCTTATTTCTTGATATCCACCCGCTCACGCAATTCCTTGCCGGCCTTGAAGTGCGGCACGTACTTGGCCGGCACCTGCACCTTTTCCCCCGACTTCGGGTTGCGCCCGGTGCGCGGCGGCCGGTAATTCAGCCCGAAGCTGCCAAAACCCCGGATCTCGATGCGCTGGCCCTGCGCCAGGCTCTTGCCCATGGCGTCGAGGATCATCTTCACCGCGAGTTCCGCATCCTTCGCCACCAGCTGCGGATAGCGCACCGCCAGCTTCGCGATCAACTCGGACTTGGTCATGGTGCTTCCCTCTTCCTGTTCTATTGTTGGGTATTGGCCGTATCCAGCTTGGCTTTGAGCAGCGCGCCGAGGTTGGTGGTGCCGGTGCTGGCCTGCTTGTCCGCGGCGAGCTTCTTCATGGCCTCGGAATCCTCCGCCACGTCCCGCGCCTTGATCGAGAGGTTGATCGTCCGGTTCTTGCGGTCGATATTGATGATGATCGCAGAGACCTTGTCGCCCTCCTTCAGGCGCGTGCGGATGTCCTCCACCCGGTCGCGCGCCACTTCCGACGCGCGCAGGTAGCCTTCGACGTCCGAATCGAGCTGGATGACCGCGCCCTTGGGATCGACGGACTTGACCGTGCCCTCGACCAGGGAATTCTTCTCGTGCGCCTGGATGAAGCTGTTGAAGGGGTCGCCCTCGATCTGCTTGATGCCGAGCGAGATGCGCTCGCGCTCGACGTCGATCGACAGCACCACGGTGTCCGCTTCCTGGCCCTTCTTGTAATCCCGCACGGCTTCCTCGCCGGGCTTGCTCCAGGACAGGTCGGACAGGTGCACCAGGCCGTCGATGCCGCCGGGCGGCCCGATGAAGATGCCGAAATCGGTGATGGACTTGATCTGGCCGTGGACCTTGTCGCCCTTCTTGTGGTTCATGGCGAACTCTTCCCACGGGTTGGGCATGCACTGCTTCATGCCGAGCGAGATGCGGCGGCGCTCCTCGTCGATCTCGAGCACCATGACCTCGACCTCGTCGCCCAGCTGCGCGACCTTGGACGGGTGGACGTTCTTGTTGGTCCAGTCCATCTCGGAGACGTGCACCAGCCCCTCGAT
>CAZOQY010000218.1:0-5664 GCA_964581835.1 uncultured Streptomycetaceae bacterium
CGCCGGGCATGCCTTCCGCGGTGTAGCGCCAGGAGGAGAGGTCGATCTTGCCGAGACGGTCGCGGCTGATGTTGGCCTCGGCGTTGACGAGCCTGCCGAAGACGCCGTCGTCGATCTGTTTCCTGACCCAGCGGAAATGACTTTCCTTGCGGCGCTGATAGCCCAGCGCCAGCACGACACCCGCCTGGCGGCAGGCCGCGGTGAGCCCTTTGGCGTCAGCGATGGTGTTGGCGATGGGCTTGTCGAGGAATACGTGCTTGCCGGCTTTTGCGGCCGCGCGCGTCGTCTCCAGGTGCACGTTGTTGGGCGTCGTGTTGATGATGGCCTCGACGCTCTTGTCCTTCAGCATCGCCTCGTAGCCCGGCGCCGCCGCGCAACCGTACTTTTTCGCGAACGCCTGCCGCTTCTCGTCCGAGCGTGTATAGCACGACACGATCTCGAAGCGGTCCGAGCGCTTCATCGCGTCGGCGAGCACGTCCGACCACCAGCCCATGCCCAGACATCCCACTCTTACGCGCTCATATGCCATGGGAAAGCAACCTCTTCACCTGGTCGAAGGAGTGACGCGATGCCTCGTGACGCGATGCGGCGTGATGCGGTAAGGCGTATTCGTTGTAAAGCCGACGCATTGATGTGTCACGCTCCACCGTGTCACGCATCACCGCGTCACGATTTACCGTGTCACGCCTCATCAAAGTTTCCAGGTGGCCCCGATCGACTCCACCGCCTCGCGCGCCAGCCGGTCGTCGAGTTCCCAGGGGCCGCCGGAGACGCCGATGCCGCCGATGCAGTCGCCGTCGACGAGGATAGGGTAGCCGCCTTCCATCGCCGTCCAGCGCTCGGCGCCCGCGGCCAGCGCGAGGCCGAGGGCGTGCACCGTGTCGAGATCCTGGCCCGCCGCGCCCTTGGCCATGGTCGGCCGCTTGTTGGAGGCGGCGCACACGGCCTTGGTGGTGGCGGAGTGCACGGTATGGAAGCGGCCGCCGTCCATGCGCTGGACCAGCACGGCGTGGCCGCCGGCGTCGACGATGGCAACCGCCACCGCGCACCCGGCTTTCTCGGCGCCGGCGGTGGCGGCTTCCATCATCTTTTTGGCGCCGGCCAGTGTGAGACGCCGGGATTGTGCGAAATACATATTGCCTCCTCGGTTCGCGGATGCGATCGCTATCCGCTTTAACTCGCGTCCGGCGTATTCTCCAGCATTCCCGCGCCGCGTCAACGAAACGACTGTTGACCCGGTCAGGAATAAGGATTATTGCTCGTTGTTCTTGAAATCGCCTGCTTCACTTGCTCGCGACCCCAACGCGGGGCGAACATTTCGATGAAATCGAAGACGTATCGCGGCAAGAAATGCTTCCGGTGGACAGCCAGACGTGTAATGCCCGGAGGAAACAGGTCTGCTGTCTTCAGCAGGCCAATGCGGGTGTCGCGAGCAAGATCGTATGAGACCTCGGTGACTATGGCCAGGCCCAGGCCCAATTCCACGCATGCTTTTACCACGTCGGCATCGATAGCATTCAGGATGACATTGGGTGTCAGCCCGGCAGCTTCGAACACATCAAGCACCGTCTGCCGGGCGGCGATCGAATGCTCGAACATGACCAGCGGGTATTTGGCCACGTCAGCCAGGGTGCAGCGGCGTTTTCCAAGCAAGGGGTGTTTGGCGGGCGCAAGAACGATGCGCCGGTACCGGCGGCATTCGAGTGCGACGATGTCGCGAGTATTTCCCCCGACATGGGGGGTGACTCCCAGGTCGGCAGCGCCAGAGACCAGGGCTTGTTCGATTTGCGCCGGGTTCCCGTGCTGCAGGGTCACGCGCACCTTCGGATATTTGTTGGCGAACTGGCGGAGTGCCTCGGGCAGCACATACCTCGCTTGAGTGTGGGTCGTGGCAATGACGAGTTGCCCGCTGTCGGGTGTCGCAGCCGACGTGACGAATTTGTAAATGGAGTCGATATCCCCAAGGGCCGATTCCGCGCGCGCGACAATTTCTTCGCCATGGCGTGTCAGACCGGTCAGCCGCTTCTTCTCCCGCACGAAGATGGTGAAACCGAGTTCCCGTTCGAGCGCGAGAATCTGCTGGCTGATGCCTGGCTGGGAGGTGTGCAGGGTCTTGGCCGCCTTCGAGATGCTGAGGCCGTTGGTCGCGACTTCACGGAGGTAGCGGAGCTGTTGCAGATTCATTCGGTGCAAATTATAAGTATTATAAATATGGTATTTAATCCAAGACTTTTACATTATATGTCTTAGAGGCTAGATTCATGGCTCCGCGAAAAGGGGCCCGGGCAGGGTGCTGTGCCTCCCCGCGATACAAGGAGGAGTGAAGATGGCCCGCACGCTTGCCGCTTCTGTCGTTGTTCTGGCCTTGTCTGTCTCGAGTCCCGCAGCGGCCTATCCAGACCGACCCATCCGTCTCGTCGTTCCGTACAGTGCCGGCGGGCCGGGCGACATTGTGGCGCGCCTGGTCGGCACCAAACTCAGCCAGAGGCTGGGGCAGCCGGTGGTCATCGACATCCGCCCGGGGGCGAGCACGATCGTGGGGACCGAGATCGTCGCCAAGGCGCCGGCGGACGGTTACTCCATACTGACCATTTCCACCACGCATTCCGTTAACCCGGCGCTCTACAAGAAGCTGCCCTATGACCCGGTCCGCGATTTCGCGCCGGTAACGCTGATGGTCTCTACGCCGTTCATGCTGTGCGTGAACCCCAAGGTGCCGGCCAATTCGGTGAAAGAACTGATCGCGCTGGCCAAGGCGAAGCCGGGCGGGCTCGTGTACGGTTCCGGCGGCACCGGCAGCTCGCTGCACCTGACTGCGGAGTTGTTTGCAGGCCAGGCGGGCATCCGCATGCTGCACGTTCCGTACAAAGGGGCGGGCCCGGCTTTCATCGATCTCGCCAGCGGGCAGGTGCAGATCGTATTCAGCAGCACGGTTTCTTCCATGCCGCACATCAAGAGCGGCCGGGTCCGGTCGCTGGCGGTGACCAGCCTGAAGCGGTCCGCCGCGGCGCCCGAGTTGCCTACGCTCGCCGAGTCCGGTTTCCCCGGCTTCGAGTCGAGTTCCTGGTTCGGCGTTCTCGCTCCATCCAGAACGCCGCCGGCCATCGTTCTCAAGCTGCAGCAGGAGATCGCGGCCACCTTGAAAGAAGCCGACGTTGGCGAGGTCCTGTCGGGACTCGGCGGGGAGCCCAGCGGCATGTCTTCCGCCGAGTTCGGCAAGTATTTCAGGGCCGAGATCGCGAAGTGGGGCAAAGTCGTGCGCGATGCGAACATCGTCGCTGACTAGCCGCCATCGCCCCGACGCTCCCGACCATCCAATATCCGGAGAACCGTCCATGTCCTTAACCCGATTGCTGGTCGAGCACCGGCCGCCCGTCGCCATCGTCACGCTGCACGAGCCCGAGAAGCGCAACCCGTTCAGCCCGGTCCTGGTCGACGAGCTGGTCGAAAGTCTGACCGCTATCGCCGCCGACGAGAAAATCGTGGCGGTCGTTTTCACGGGTTCGGGCGCGGCTTTCTCGAGCGGGGCCGATTTGCGCGTGATACGCAGAGTGACGCCCATGGAGGACCGCGAGGAATACGACCGCATCCTCGGGATGAATCGCCTGATCTGGAACTATCCCAAGGTCACCATTGCCGCCGTCAACGGACCGGCGCTGGGTCTGGGGTCCAACCTCGTGGGGTGGTGCGATCTGGCCATCGCCGAGGAAGGCGCGACCTTCGGCTATCCCGAAGTGCGGGCGGGCATCGCGTCGGCGTCCGTGGTGCCGACCTTGATGCGCGTGGTCGGACGCAAGGCGATGAACGAGTTGCTGCTTACGGGACGCCCGATCACCGCCGCCGACGCGTTGCGCCTGGGGCTCGTTAACCGGGTCGTCGCCAATGGCAAATCGCTCGCTGCCGCGGTCGAGCTGGGCACCGAGGTGGCGAAAAACACAGCCCATGGCCTGGCGTTTACCAAGGAGGTGGTGCGCACGACGATGGACATGGAATACAACAAGGCGCTGGATTACGCGCGCGACGTCCGGCTGATTTCCCGGCTGCACCCGGCGTTCCAGGCGCGCATGGACAAGTATCTTTCCAGTCGCGAGGAAAGGAAATAGCGATGGGCGCGCTGGACGGCATCCGGGTAATCGACCTGACCAGCGCGCTGGCGGGGCCGTTCTGCACCATGATGCTCGGCGACGCCGGTGCCGACGTGATCAAGGTGGAACCACCCACGGGGGATTCCACCCGCACCTGGGGCCCGCCGTTCTGGGGCGACCAGGGCGCGGAGTTCCTCGCGGTCAACCGCAACAAGCGCTCGGTCGTTCTTGACCTGAAGAAGAAGGAGGCGCGCGAGGCGCTACTCGACCTGTGCAAAACTGCGGACGTGTTCGTCGAGAACTATCGTCGCGGCGTGCCGGAGCGGCTCGGCATCGACTACGCGACCATCAGCAGGATCAACCCGCGCATCGTCTACTGCTCGATTTCCGGCTTCGGCGACAGCGGTCCGCGCCGCCTGCAACCGGCCTACGACTCGGTCATGCAGGCTTTCGTGGGCATCATGCATATGACCGGTGCGCCGGGGACGCCGCCGGCCCGCGCCAGTGTTTCGATCTGCGATATCGGCGCGGCGATGTACGCCAATCAGGCCATCCTGCTGGGTCTCGCTGCGCGCGAACGCAGCGGCCGCGGGCAGCGTGTCGAGGCATCATTGTTCGAGTCGCAAATTGCCTGGCTGTTGTTCCGTGCCGTCGGCTATTTCGCGACCGGCAAAGTGCCCGCCGGCAAGCTGGGGTCGGCGTCGGCGCATATCGTCCCGTACCAGTCCTATCCGACCGCCGACGGCGACATCATGGTGGGCGTGCTGAACGACGCGCTTTATCGGCGCCTGGTGGCGGCGATGGGTTTGCCGGAGCTGGGCGAGCATCCCGACTTCGCGACCAATGCCCAGCGTGTGAAAAACCGGGCGGCGCTGAACGCGAAGCTGGAGGCGCGCTTCCGCGAGCAGGGCACCGCCGAATGGGAAAAGACCATCACTGAAGCCGGCGTGCCGTGCAGTCGCATCAACACGATCGAGGATGCGCTGCATGACCCCCAGACTGCTGCGCGCGACATGATCATGGAACTGGAGCACGCGACACTGGGTGCCATCAAGGTTCCGGGAATACCGATCAAGATGAGCGAAACGCCCGGGAGCGGCCGGCGCGGGCCGCCACTGCTCGGCCAGCACCAGGAGGAAGTGCTCGGTGAGATCGGTTTGTCTCGCGAGAGAATCGCCGCGCTGGGCGGGGCGGGCCGGGTCCGCTAGCGCACGGGGGCGGCGCGCGCTCCTGAATACCCGGTAGTGCCGCGTTAGTGCGTCGGACCACCCTTAATCATCGTGCGGTATAGCATACGTTTTTCGTTCTCCGCGTAATCGGCCGTTGCTGCATGCAACGTCGCACGATCATCCCAGATCACGAAATCGCCAGTGCGCCATTGATGGTGATACTGGAACTCCGACCTTGTCGTGCTGTGATCGTAGAGCCGCCTCAGCAGGACCTCGCTTTCTGAGCGATCCATGTCGACGATGTAATCGGTCATCGTCTCGTGTACGTAAAGCGCCCTGGCGCCGGTCTCCTCATTGACGCGAACTACCGGATGCTCGACAGTCGGCGTGTTTTTTAATTGTTCATCCGT
>CAZOQY010000219.1:0-5661 GCA_964581835.1 uncultured Streptomycetaceae bacterium
GTGCCAATGCCAGTTGTCTTCCTCGACGTTGCCGAGCGAAGCCGCCACGCCCCCCTGCGCCGCCACCGTGTGCGAGCGCGTCGGGAACACCTTCGACAGGACCGCCACCTTGAGATCGGCGCGCGCGAGCTCCAGCGCGGCGCGCATGCCCGAGCCGCCGCCGCCCACGATTACCGCGTCAAAGGTTCGTACCGGCAATGCCATTCACACGCTCCAGAGAATTTGCACCGCCCAGACGGCGTACCAGACGAGCGCGCCGATCGCCAGCACGTACAGCGTCAGGCGCAGGGCCGGGTCCTTGATGTAGTCCATGAATATGTTGCGCACGCCGATCCAGGCGTGCAGGCACAGGGCGAGCACGAACAGCACCGTCGCGTACTTCACGATCGGCGTCTGCCAGATCACCTTCCATTGCCAGTAGTCCATCCTCGGCAGGCCGGCGATCACCGACAGGATCAGCGCGGTGTAGATCGCCATGATCACGGCGGTCACGCGCTGCGCCAGCCAGTCGCGCAGGCCGTAATGGGCGCCCACGACCTCGCGCTTCACCATATCTTCACCGCGATGAACAGGGTAACCGCGATCCCGGCGGCGAGGACCACCCAGCTCGACGCGCGCGCAGCCGGCAATTCCGTGCCGTAGTGCAGGTCGAGCGCAAGATGGCGCAGGCCGGCCAGGAGGTGGTGGAGGTAGGCCCAGATGAGCCCGATCAGGATCAGCTTGATCGCCCAGTGCGAGAATGCGCCCTTGAAGCGCGCGAAAGTCTGCTGCGACTCCAGGCTCCACTCGAACAATGTCAGCAGGAAGGGGATGAACAGGAACAGCGCCGCCCCGCTCACCCGGTGAAGAATCGAAACCAGGGCCGGCACCGGCAGCCGGATCTGGAGCAGGTTGAGATACTGGGGCCGCTGCTTGGGCATCGAAACTCGGGCTGGCAGAAAGATAGGGACCGCGGGTTATTGACTGCTTTGATTGACTGCTTTGAGGGCTGAAATTTTAGCAGTTTTCGCTGCACTGCATAACCCACTCGCCGGGCTGCCGGACCAGGCCTCCACGGGGTGGACGTTGTTGCACCGCACCGGCCCGGTGCGTTCGGCTTGTCACCCCGGTCATTGCTTCGCTATCATCGCTGATTGAACGAGCACGTGCGCCCGCTACCCTGTCCCGCCGCGCCTGCTTCCCGAAAAGCATTCCGCAATCCAGGAGTCATTCGATGAAAAGCCCCATGCGCGTTGCCGTTACCGGTGCCGCCGGCCAGATCGGCTACAGCCTGTTGTTCCGCATCGCCAGCGGCGAGATGCTGGGCCGCGACCAGCCGGTGATCCTCCAGATGCTCGAGATACCCGACGAGAAGGCGCAGAAGGCGCTGAAGGGCGTCATGATGGAACTCGACGATTGCGCCTTCCCGTTGCTGCACGGCATGGTTCCCACCGCGGACCCGATGGTGGCGTTCAAGGACGTCGACGTGGCGCTGCTGGTCGGCGCCCGGCCGCGCGGCCCCGGCATGGAACGCAAGGACCTGCTCGAGGCCAACGGCAAGATCTTCGGCCCCCAGGGCAAGGCCCTGTCGGAAGTCGCCAGCCGTAATGTCAAGGTGCTGGTGGTGGGCAACCCCGCCAATACCAACTGCCTGATCGCGATGAAGAACGCGCCAAAGCTCAAGCCTTCCAACTTCACGGCCATGATGCGGCTCGACCACAACCGCTCGCTGTCGCAGGTGGCGCAAAAAGTGGGCAAGCCGGTGTCGAGCGTGCGCAAGATGACCGTCTGGGGCAACCACTCCGCGACGCAATACCCCGACATTTTCCAGGCCGAGGTCGACGGCAGGAAAGTCTGGCCGATGATCAACGACCAGGCCTGGCTCGAGAAAAACCTCATTCCGACCATCCAGAAGCGCGGCGCGGCCATCATCGAGGCGCGCGGGCTATCCTCCGCCGCGAGCGCGGCCAACGCGGCGATCGACCACGTGCGCGACTGGGTATCCGGCACTCGCGACGGCGACTGGGTCAGCATGGGCGTCCCCTCCGACGGCAGCTACGGCATTGCCGAGGGCGTCCTCTACGGCTACCCGTGCACCTGCAAGAACGGCCAGTACGAAATCGTCAAGGGTATCGACATCTCCGATTTCAGCCGCGCCGGCATGCAGGCTACCCTGAAGGAGCTGCACGAAGAGCGGGATTCCATCAAGCACCTGCTCGGCTGACAGGACTCGCGACCCGTGACGAGCGACTCGTGACCGCGGCTCAAGGTAAGCCCAAGAAATCCGTCGCCCTGTCCGGGATTGCGGCGGGCAGCACCGCGTTGTGCACGGTGGGGCGCAGCGGCAATGATCTCCATTATCGCGGCTACGACATCCTCGACATCGCCGAGCAATGCGAGTTCGAGGAAATCGCGCACCTGCTTGTGCACGAGAAGCTGCCCACCCGCACCGAGCTCGCAGCCTACAAGAAGAAGCTGAAGGGCCTGCGCGGCCTGCCCGCGCCGGTCAAGGCGACGCTCGAACAGATTCCCGCCTCGGCTCACCCGATGGACGTACTGCGTACCGGCTGCTCGGCGCTGGGCGCGGTCGCCCCGGAAAAGGAGGCGCAGCCCATCGAGGGCGCGCGCGACATCGCCGACCGGCTCATGGCCTCGTTCGGCTCGATGCTGCTCTACTGGTATCACTACGGGCGGGACAAGCGCCGCATCGAGGTCGAGACCGACGACGACTCGATCGGCGGGCACTTCCTGACGCTGCTGCACGGCAAGCCGGCGAAGCCGCTGTGGGTGAAGTCCATGCACACGTCGTTGAACCTCTACGCGGAGCACGAGTTCAACGCCTCCACCTTTGCCGCGCGGGTGGTGGCCGGCACCGGCGCGGACATGCACTCGGCCATCACCGGGGCGATCGGCGCGCTGAAAGGGCCCAAGCACGGCGGCGCCAACGAGGTCGGGTTCGAGGTGATGAACCGCTACGAAACGCCCGACGCGGCCGAGCGCGATATCGCCGCCCGCGTGCACAACAAGGAAGTGGTGATCGGCTTCGGCCACCCGGTCTACACCATCGCCGATCCGCGCAACAAGGTCATCAAGGCAGTGGCGCGGACGCTCTCGCGGGACGCGGGCGAGATGGAAATGTTCGAGATCGCCGAGCGCATCGAGCAGGCGATGATGCGCGAGAAGAAGATGTTCGCGAACCTCGACTGGTATTCCGCGGTGTCGTATCACCGCATGGGGGTGCCCAAGCCGATGTTCACGCCGCTGTTCGTGATTTCGCGCACCAGCGGCTGGGCCTCCCACGTCATCGAGCAGCGCATCGACAACAAGATCATCCGTCCCACCGCCGTCTACACCGGGCCCGAGCCGAGAAAGTTCGTCCCCATGGACCAGCGCAAATGAGCAGCCACATTCCCAACGTCCGCGGCAAACCCGACAAGGTCGTCACCGACATCGCCGACTACGTCGCGAGCTACGCCGTGAAGAGCGCGGAAGCCTACAACACCGCGCGGCTGTGCCTGATCGACACGCTGGGCTGCGGCCTAGAGGCGCTCGAATACCCCGCCTGCACCAAGCTGCTGGGGCCGGTGGTTCCCGGCGCGGTGCTGGCAAACGGCGCGAAGGTGCCGGGAACGCCGTACCAGCTCGACCCGGTCACCGCCGCGTTCAATATCGGCACCATGATTCGCTGGCTCGATTTCAACGATACCTGGCTCGCCGCGGAATGGGGCCACCCGTCGGACAACCTCGGCGGCATTCTCGCGACGGCAGACTGGCTCTCGCGCACCCGCATCGCGCAAGGCGGGAAACCGCTGCCCATGCGCGACGTGCTGACCGGCATGATCAAGGCCCATGAAATCCAGGGCGTGATCGCGCTCGAGAACAGCTTCAACCGCGTGGGCCTCGACCACGTGGTGCTGGTCAAGGTCGCCTCTACCGCCGTCGTCACCCGCATGCTGGGCGGCACGCGCGAGGAGATCGTCAACGCCGTGTCGAATGCCTGGATCGACGGCCAGTCGCTGCGCACCTACCGCCACAGCCCCAACACCGGCTCGCGCAAGTCGTGGGCCGCGGGCGACGCCACCAGCCGCGCGGTGCGCCTCGCGCTGATGGCGCTGAAGGGCGAGATGGGTTACCCCTCCGCCCTCACCGCGAAAACCTGGGGCTTCTACGACGTGCTGTTCAAGGGCAAGCCGTTCAGGTTCAAGCGGCCGTTCGGGTCGTACGTCATGGAAAACGTGCTGTTCAAGATTTCGTTCCCCGCGGAATTCCACGCCCAGACGGCGGTGGAAGCGGCCATCCAGCTGCATCCCCAGGTCAAGGATCGCCTCGACCGCGTAAAGAAGATCGTCATCACCACGCACGAGTCCGCGATCCGCATCATCGACAAGAAGGGCCCTCTGCACAACCCGGCCGATCGCGATCACTGCATCCAGTACATGGCCGCAATCGGGCTCATCAAGGGCAACCTCGTTGCCGCCGATTACGAGGACGCCGTGGCGTCGGATCCGCGCATCGACCGGCTGCGCGCGAAGATGGTCTGCGTCGAGCACAAGCCGTGGAGCCGGGATTACCTGGACCCCGCCAAACGCTCGATCGCCAACGGCCTGCAGGTGTTCTTCGACGACGGCTCGAAGACCGCGCGCGTCGACGTCGAGTACCCCATCGGCCACCGCCGGCGCCGCAAGGACGGCATCCCGCTGCTGGAAGCCAAGTTCCGGACCAACCTCGCCCGCCGCTTTGCGCCGAAGCAGCAGCAGGCCATCCTCGCGCTGACCGGCGACCCGGCGCGGCTCGAGGCCACGCCGGTGAACGAATTCGTCGATCTGTTTGCGAACTGACCAGGAATCATGAAAGGACCACACATGGCATACGACCCCTTCAAGGCTATCAAGGAATTCAAGCTCAAGTCCGGCAAGACCGGGAAATACTATTCTCTCGCGGCGTTGGAGGCCGCGGGCCTGGGCAAGGTGTCGCGCATGCCGGTGAGCCTGCGCGTCGTGCTGGAGTCGGTGCTGCGCAACTGCGACGGCAAGCGCATCACCGAGGACGCGGTGAAGGCGCTCGCCGGCTGGAAACCCAACGCCCCGCGCACCCAGGAACTGCCGTTCGTGCTCGCGCGCATCATGTTGCAGGACATGGCCGGCTTCCCGGCGTTGAACGACTTCGCCGCCATGCGGGCCGAGGCGAAGCGCCAGAAGTTCGAGCCGACCAAGATCGAGCCGCTGGTGCCGGTGGACCTCGTCGTCGACCACTCCGTCGTCGTCGACGTGCACAACTCGACCGACGCGCTGCGCAGGAACATGGAAATCGAGTTCGAGCGTAACGGCGAACGCTACACCTTCCTCAAGTGGGCCAAGCAGGCGTTCTCCGGCATCCGCGTGGTGCCGCCCGGCAACGGCATCTGCCACCAGGTCAACCTCGAGTACCTCTCCCGCGGCGTCTGGGAGAAAGACGGCGTGTACTACCCCGATTCCACCGTCGGCACCGACTCGCACACCACCATGGTCAACGCCATCGGCGTGCTGGCCTGGGGCGTGGGCGGCATCGAGGCCGAGGCCGGCATGCTGGGCCAGCCCTACTACTTCCTCGAGCCCGACGTCGTCGGCGTGCACATGACCGGGAAGTTGAACCCCGGCGTCACCGCGACCGACCTCGTGCTGACCGTCACCGAGCTGCTGCGCA